>JAAYXC010000277.1 GCA_012516115.1 Bacillota bacterium
ATTTTACTTAAAAGATACAAAAAAATCAAGAGCAGGGCACTTGTCCCTGGCTTCTTCAGTCATCTTCCCCCTCGCCGGACCATAGAATTAGTCCCGGGAGGCGATGGTCCCTTGAACCGTTCTTACTGGGAAGAACTGGTGCGACACCTGGAAGAGTACATCCAGGACGAAACGAGAGACGCCCACTACTATCGGACCTTGGCCGAGCGGGCGCCCGCGGAGACAAAGGAGATGTTCGAGGAATTGGCCGAGGACGAGGCCAGGCATGCCGAGGAGTTTAAGGAGGCTTACCGGTGTCTCACCGGCCGGATGTACGAGGAGAAGCCCAAGGCCCCACCGGCCGTCCCGGAGTACCGGGAGGCCTTAAAGGAGAGGCTGCGGGCGGAGACGCACGACTATAAAAAATACGGCCGGGAATTCCTCCACGCCGGCGACCCTTATCTGCGCGACCTCTTCTTTTTGACCCGAACCGACGAGGCGATCCATGCCATCCGCATCGCCGGGTTGATGCCGGAGACAGGAAGCACTTAAAACGCCCCGGCCTCCGGCCGGCGGGATAAAAAGATTATCCTTCCACGCGGACCGAAAGTACCCGGGCGAGCAGTTCCAGTCCATAAAGTCCTTCCAGGCGCCAGGCCCCTTCTTCGGGGCGGAGGGCCACCACCAGGCCGTTCTCCATGACCAAAAAGCGGCGCTGAGGGTTAGAGGAAAGCCCTAGCAGGTGGTAAAGGAAGGTCCGCTGGACGCCCCCGTGGGTGACCAAAACGGCTTCGCCTTCGATCTTCGTGACTTCATCCAGGACCGGCAGGACCCGGGCTAGGATGGCCGCGTCTTCTTCCACGCCGGGGACCTCGTGCCGGGTCGCGAAGTTCCCCTCGGCCAGGAAAGCCTCGATCTCATCCCCGACCATACCCTCCAGGGGACCGAAAGCCCGTTCCCGTAGAGCGGGGGTGGTACGGACACCAAGGCCGTGCGGGGCGGCGATCTGCTCGGCGGTTTCCACCGCCCGTGGCAGGTCGCTGCTCCAGACGGCGGCGATGGGAAAACGGGTGAAGAAGCGGGCCAGGATCTCGGCCTGCGCGCGACCGCGTTCGTTCAAGGGGACCGGCCGGTGGCCCTGGATGCGGCCGGCCAGGTTCCAGTCGGTCTGGCCATGACGGACGAGGTAAAGGCGTTTCAGGGGTAGCGGGCTATCATCCATTTACTTTAACACCTCGAATCCTTCCTCGCCGAAGTGGAGGTCGAAAGCGAAGACCTTGACCAATCTGGCCCTTTGCATGCTGAGAAAGGAAGAACAATCGACCAGGCTCAATTCCTTTCTATTGGCGGCAAGAAGAAGGGACACGGCCAGCAAGAAAAGTTCCGCATCCAGCCATTGCACCTCGAGAAGGGGATAAATATCGTGGAAGAAGACACGAACTGCCTCAAGACCCAAGCGATTTTGCAACAGGGCCATGGTTTCAAGAAGGACAAGGGAATTGGTATAAAGTTTCGCCCGTTCTTCTAAAAGCCGGATCCAAATTTTTCCGGCCTGAGGGTGAAACCGGTCGTCCCGATTCAGGATGGCGAGAAAAGCCGAGGTATCTACGTAAACTTTGGCGGCCATTAATATTCGTCTCCGGTAAGGTAGCGGTCGTGATTCTCCGCCAGATCCGCAAGGCCTGAGCTAAATTTCCCCACCACTTCTTTGGCGCGCCGTACCAATTCATCGTCGACGGTCTCTTTTGTTTCCTGTAAATAGTGTTCTACGGATTCCCGGATGAGCTCGGCCATGGATACTCCGCGCTGGCCGGCTAAAAAACGCAGCGCCCTCACTTGTTCTTCGGTCAGCTGGACTTGTGTCCGGATCATCCCGAACCCCCCATGGAAGTGATAACATGATGCATATAATATGCTACCATGGTGGCAGATAACTTGCAACCAGTTCGCAGAGTTCGACTTGCTTTCCGGTCTTTCTTACGCGGAAGTAAGGCCTTCCATGGACTTCGGCCCCAGGCCGAACTGGCGCGCAAAGAGTCGACGGTAGATCCCGCCGGCGGCCATGAGCGCCGCATGGGTGCCGGCCTCCACCAGCCGGCCGCGGTCCAGGACGAGGATGAGATCCGCGCCGATGATGGTCGAGAGCCGGTGGGCGATGATAAAGGTCGTCCGCCCGACCATCAGCCGTTCCAGGGCTTCCTGGACCAATTTCTCGGACTCGGCGTCCAGGGCCGAGGTGGCCTCGTCCAGGATGAGGATCCGGGGGTTCTTCAGGAAGGCCCGGGCGATGGTGATCCGCTGGCGCTGACCGCCCGAGAGGTGCGCGCCCCTCTCCCCCACCTCGCTCTCGTAACCCTGGGGAAGGGTCGTAATGAAATCATGGGCATTGGCCGCCTTGCAGGCGGCGATGACCTCCTCCATGCCGGCCCGGGGATTCCCGTAAAGGACGTTCTCCTTGATGCTTCCGCTGAAAAGGATGGGGTCCTGCAGGACGATCCCGATATGGCGGCGCAAAGATTTCAATTTGATCGACCGGATATCATGGCCATCGACCTTGATGGCCCCCTCGTCCACGTCGTAGAAACGGGGGATGAGGTTCACCAGGGTGGTCTTGCCCGCGCCGCTCGGTCCCACCAGGGCCACCCGCTGACCCGGTTCCACGGTAAAACTCACATCCTGGAGGATGGCACCGTTTTCCCGCTTATAAGAGAAGAAAACATGGTCGAACTCCACCCGGCCTTCCACCGTCGGGAGGTCCACCGCCCCGGGACGGTCCACGACCTCGGGCTGCTCGTCCATGAGCTCGAAGATGCGGTCCAGGGCGGCCATGGAGTTGGCGAAGACCACGTTTAACTCGGAGAAACGCTGCAAGGGTAAATAAAGGGGCCCCAGGTACATGCCCACGGCCACCAGTTCCCCCACCGTCAGGCGGCCCGTAATGACCCGGTAGCCACCGAAGAGGGCCACGATGAGCGGGGCCAGCTGGGTGAGAACCCCAGGGATGGCCATGTTCAGGCTCTGATAGAAGACCGTCCGCATGGTGGAGGAAAAAAGCTGCTCGTTTTCGCGGATGAAGTGCCGTCCTTCCGCCTTCTCCTGGCCGAAGGCGTGGATCACCAGGCTCCCCGCGATCTTTTCCTGGACGTTGCCCGAGATGTTTTCCACTTCTTCCTGGACACGGTGGCTGGCTTCCCTGATCCTGGTCCCGAAGACGCGGAAAAAGTAAAGGTATAAGGGGAAGGTGATCAGGGCGACCATGGTAAGGGGGACGTCGATGCGCAAGAGAAAATAAACGATCACGAAAAGCGAGACGGCGTCCATCCAGACATTCGTGAGGGCGCTACCCACCAGGTTCTGGGCCAGGGCGATATCCCCGATGAGCCGGGAGACGATGCCGCCCGATTTATGCCGGTCGAAAAAGGAGGCCGAGAGGCGCAGGATATGCTCGTAAAGTTCACAGCGGAGGTCGAAGACGAGACGATGACCGGCCTTTCCGGCGTAGTAGTGACGGACGTAGGTCCAGGGCGCCCAGATGAAAACGAAGACGGCCATCATTCCCCCCACGTACCGGTAGAGTTCACGGAATTTGGCCGTGGTGGAAAGGGCCGGGTTGAGATAGACGTGGTCGAGGAGGTGGCGGGTGATCTGGGGCACGAAGAGCGGGACGGTGAACTTGACGATACCCCCTATGACGGTGAGAAGGACGTAACCCCGGTAAGGCTTGACGTAACGGAGAAAGCGGAGAAAGTTACGGGTACGGGCCGCCATAGGATCTTCCCCACCGACGATCGAAGATGAAAACGTAGCTTATTCTAAACGCTGTATTCGTCTTCGGATGGTTTATTCCTGCCAAGCGCGACTCCATCTTTACGTCTTTAGACCGCCTTCCCCTCGCCCCGCAGGACGGCCACCGTCTCGCGGAGAGTCGTGTCGTCGCCCACGTTGCCCGGGAAGATCACGTAGGGCAGGCCAGGAAACCTGCTCTCCGGTCCCAGCCGCCAGACAGGTACCCCCGGCCGGATCTGGCCGAGGACCACGGCCCGCTCGACCCCCAGGCCTTTGACCCCGATGTCGCTGGAGGTAATGCCCCCTTTGGCCAGGATGAACCCGGGACGAGTCCGCAGGCGCCGAACTATCTCTACCAGGCCCATGGAGACCCGGGTGGAGAAAGCCAGATCGGCCTCCCCGCCTTGCGCGGTCCCCCGATATTCCCGACTGGTATAAACGCAGACGTCCCGGCCGGCGGCAAAGGCCGCCTCAATCTCTAACACGGCCCGGACGGTCTCTTCTTCGGCCCCGGCTTCCTCCACCGCGCGCGCCACGTTCCACTCGATCCAGACCAAGTCCGGCAGAGAGCGCAGGGCTTCGAGCTGGACGGTGGTCTTGCGCACGTAAGATCCGACCAGGATGAGACCGGGCCCCTCCGGCCGCCCGGCAGGATAGAGGTCCTCCGGTCCGAGGAGAGGTTTGGGTTCGATCCCCCCGAGGGCCCGCACGAACGAGGCGGCGGTGCGGAAGAGGAAGCGCTTCCCGGCGGCCAGGGTCGCGGCGAGGGCGATGACAAAGACCTTCAGGTCCGTGTAGGACGCGGCATTGAGAACGACCTTGCCGAAGCCGTCCACTTCCCTAAGAAGAGCGACTATCCCCGGGAGATCCCGCGTCCGGAGCATGGTCAGGGGGATGCTCTTTACCTGCGCCGCGGGGTAACGGCCTTCGGTCTTCTCTTCCACCCATTCCTTAAGGTTCGAGGACCGGTAGCCGAAGACCGGGTCGTGGGCGAACTCGGTCTGCCCGGCCGGGACCAGCCGGTCCCCTTCCCGGACGTAATGGACGTCGCCGAAGGTGAACCGGCCGCCCTCCAAGAAGAAA
Source organism: Bacillota bacterium (assembly GCA_012516115.1). Lineage (GTDB taxonomy): Bacteria > Bacillota > UBA4882 > JAAYXC01 > JAAYXC01 > JAAYXC01. The sequence continues at coordinate 4,849 of JAAYXC010000277.1, forward strand.
GGCGCGATGATCTCCCCGTGGATGGGGGCCCTCCGCCCGAGCTCTGCGGCGAGGATCTCGGTCTCCAAAGGGTAGTGTCCACGGAGGGTAGAGTCGCTCCGGGAGACGAGGAGAAAGTCGCGGCCGAGCTCTTCCGCCGTCCGGGCCAGGTCAACGGCCAGGCGGCGGTGGAGCTGGGCCGTTTGGGCCGCCGTGAGAGCGCGGGAGTTGGTGAGGATGTAGACGAGTCGCGCCTCGTCTTCAAAGAGGCGCGCCATGATCGGCCCATCCCAGCGGGTGTAGACCGGGATGCCGTGGACGGTCTGGACCCCGGTGGGGTCGTCGTCGAGGACGACGATCTTTCCGGGCAGTCGGGCCACGGCCGCCCGCCAGACCCTCTCGATCTCTTCTTCGGCTGGTTCGGCCGGAAGGAGCGTCAAGAACTCGTCCCAGACGAGAATCTTCTCGTTCATTCTTAGAAGCCCCCTATGAGAGCTAGATCGACGGGTAAGAATACGTCGTTACCATGGCTTAGTCTTTCGGGGCCCCTATACGGATACATCGCCGAATGGGGATGACGGGTCCGTACCTCGATCGACGTTGGCCAAATATTTAAGAGGTTATCTCCCCGCCAAGACCTCCGGGTTGACGAGGTTCGGCGGCCGTTTGCCCTCCAAGGCCGCGAGCAAGTTCTCCACCGCCATCTCCGCCATCTTGCTCCGCGTCTCCAAAGTGGCGCTGGCGATGTGCGGGGTCAGGACGGCGTTCGGACAGTCGGTGAGGCCCGTGGCGAGCCGCGGTTCGTCTTCGTAGACATCAAGCCCGCAGCCGGCGATCCAGCCTTCGCGCAAGGCCCGGACGAGGGCCTTCTCGTCGACCACCGGGCCCCGGGAGGTGTTGATGAGAATGGCGGTGGGTTTCATCCTCCGCAGGGCAGCTTCATCGATGAGATGGTACGTCTCCGGAAGGAGGGGCACGTGGAGAGAGATGAAATCCGCGACGGCCAAAAGTTCCGGAAGGGGAAGGTAGCTGACGCCGAGGCGCTCTTCCTCGGCGGGTGGCCGCCTCTTGGTATCGTAGTAGACCACCCGCATCTCGAAGCCGTGGGCCGGCTTGACCATGGCCTCGCCGATGCGGCCGAGACCGACAAGCCCTAAGGTACGCCGACGGATCTCCGTACCGAGAAGCAAGGTCGGGCTCCAGCCGGTAAAACCGCCCATTCTTGTGAGCCGATCCCCCTCCACCACCCGGCGGGCGGCGGCGAAGAGAAGGGCCCAGGCCATATCGGCCGTGGCTTCGGTAAGGACACCGGGGGTATTGGTGACCATGATTCCCCGGCGGGTGGCCTCGGCCACGTCGATGTTGTTATAACCGACCGCATAATTGCTTACGACCACGAGTTGCGGGCCGGCCGCCTCCATGACCGCGGCGTCGATCGTATCGGTAAGGAGGCAGAGGATGCCGTCCATCCCGGCGCTTGCGGCTAAAAGTTCTTCGCGCGTAAGGATGCGGTCCTCTTCGTTGAGCACCACCTCGGCACGGGCCTTCAATGCTTCCAACGCGGCACCGGGAAGGTTCCGCGTGACCAGGACGCGTTTTTTCGCCATCGCAATCGTACCTCTATTATTTATTGAATTCGGTGCCCTCCAAAAAAGGGCACCGGAATCACCCAAATCTGCCCCGCTTTTAACCCTCGACGATCTGGGGGAGTCTTACGACCGCCGGGTCGCTAAACCGGTCCATAACATCCCTGGCACAGGTGGAGAAGCTATACATGACCGCCCCCTCCGGTCCCGCTTTAAACCAATGTTTCGTCCCGGGTTCGATCGTCAACTGTTGGCAAGGGTGGAGGAGGACTTCATGGCGAACCGTATAAAAACTTTCTTTACCCGGTGGAATGGCCTCCGGGGATGCCGTAGGTTCGCCGGGGAGGTAAAAGCGGACCGTGCCCCAGACCACCCTGATTGTTTCTTCCTTGCCCGGATCGTCGCCGATGGCAGGATGCCAGTGCTCGGGTTCGGTCTGGTAGGGGAAAAGGGCGATGACCTTTACGCTGACCCGCGCGGTGCTGAAGAAGGTCAGAATCTGGGCGCCTTCCACCGCCAGATGGCCCAGCCCGAAATCGACCACCTCGATGTTTTCTGTTTCTTCCTCGGTAATCGCGATCCCTGCTCCTCTAATCATTTCCACTGCTTTTGCCCGGGCTTTCATGTACTCCTTCCGGGTTAGCATCGCCATCCTCCTCCCTTTGCGACAAGGACGGATTATCGATGCGCCTTGCGGCTACGTCTTCCTCCCGGCGGTAGCCCCAGGATCGCCCGGGCCTCTTCGACACTAGCTACCTCCAGCCCCATAGCCCGTACCAACGAAACGGCCTGTGCTACAAGTTCGGTGTTGGACCGCGCCACGCGACCGGGCGCGAGGAAGGGGCTATCCTCGAAACCGACCCTGATGAAGGAGGCCCCCATGCCGGCCGCGACGGCCAAGAGGGAGAGATCCTCCATACCGTGATGGATCAGCCCCCATTGCGCGCCGGGCGGGAGCATGCTCTGCAAGAAGAAGAGAGGGCAGGCCTCGGCGGGAAGGGCACCGCGGAACCCGAGGCAGAAGGCGAAGACGAACGGCGGGGAGAGAACGCCCTCCTCGGCCAGGAGCGCGACATTATTGAGCATGCCGGCTTCGAAAACTTCCAGTTCGGGATGAATACCCTCTTCTTTCATCCTCCTCGCCCAGTACCTAATCTCAGGAAAAGTGTTTACGTAGACGCCCTCGTCGAAGTTGGCCGAGCCCATATTGAGCGAGGCCGTCTCCACCCTTGGCTCGCGCAAGGCGACGCACCTCTGCTCCACCGTCAACTCCGAGACGCCGCCGGTGGAACCCTGGATGATTATATCTACCTCTTCGCTTATCAGGTCCCAGGTCCGGGAGAACTCCGTCAGGTCATCCGTCAGTCTACCCTCGCGGTCGCGGACATGGAGATGTACTACGCTTGCCCCGAGCCGGGCGCAGGCCACCACTTCCTCCGCTACTTCTTCTGGAGTAAGGGGGCTCTTTACCCCCTCCTGCGGACCTAGGGCTACCGGCGCTACCGCGATAATAATCTTCCGCATCTTCTTGGGCCTCCTTGGGTTGACGATTTCTCTATCTTTCCTGCCAACGTGGAGCTCGGCCCTCTTCGCGCGCAGTCAAAGCCTCCTTTGCATTGTTCGAGGTCAAGAGGGTGACGAGCATCTTACGTCCTTTCCCGAGCTGCTCCCCGTAGGCGCGGGCGTCCATCTCCCGGTAGAGTCGTTTACAGAGGGCAACGGCCGTGGGATTGACAGAGGCGAGACGCTCGGCGATCGCAAGCGCCGGCGGCACCGGATCATCCCCATCACAAAGCCAATTGACAAGCCCGATTTCCAGCGCCCTCTGCGCGGTGATGGGCGCGCCCAGAAGCGCCATCTCCATGACGCCTTTGCGGGGCAAGAGCCTGGCCGGCGCCGCCAGGGAGATCATCGGCGCCAGGCCGGAGCCGATCTCCGGGAGGGCGAAGGTGGCATCCTGCGTGGCCACCGCCAGATCGCAGGCTTCCACGAGGCTAAGCCCTCCGCCGTTGGCCACGCCGCGCACCGCCGCGATCACCGGCTTGGCGGATTCGGCGATGGCCCGGTGCAGAGCGACCAAGGCCGCACCGAAGCGGCGCATCTCCGCCGGGGACTGCCGCCGAAAATCACCGAGATCCCCGCCTTCGGAGAAGTTCTCCCCGACGCCGGTCAAGACCATCACCCTCACCTCCGGCGCCTCCTCGGCCGCGCGGAAGGCCGCGGTGAGCTCTTTCAAACAAGGGAGGTTGAGTCTGTTACCGGCTTCGGGACGGTTAATTTTTAATAAAGTTATTTTTTGTTTTTGTTCTACAACGATATGACGATAATA
>JAAYXC010000278.1 GCA_012516115.1 Bacillota bacterium
CTGGGCGAAACCATGGCCCGCGGTCTCGGACTACTTTTCGGTTCGTTTCTGGCACTTCTGGGATTGGCCCTCCTACACCAGATCGGCGGGGAGATCCATCCGGTATGGAAAATCATCGGGGTATTCTCCGGTCTTTTCGTCTCGGTAACCCTCCTGCGCACGAAAGAAGAGGCGTTAACCGCCCTCTTCGGTCCACAAGAAAAAATCTCCCCGGCCGAGGTCTCCCCCTGGCGGCCGAGCAAAGTCCTGGATACGAGCGCCATCATCGATGGTCGCATCGCCGACATCTGTAAGACCGGTTTCCTGGAAGGAACCCTGCTCGTTCCCAGTTTCGTCTTGACCGAGCTGCAGAAGATCGCCGATTCTTCGGATAGTCTCAAACGCAACCGTGGACGACGGGGACTCGAGATCTTAAACCGCATGCAGAAGGAAGGAGCGGTGGCGGTTAAGATCTACGACCGGGATTTCGAGGACCTGGCCGATGTGGACACCAAGATCGTCAGGCTAGCCAGGATGCTCGGGGCCAAGGTCATCACCAACGACTTCAATCTGAATAAAGTGGCCGAACTATACGGCGTGGCGGTCCTCAACATCAACGATCTCAGCAACGCCATCAAACCCATCGTCCTGCCGGGGGAAGAGATCCTCGTCCACCTGGTCAAGGACGGTAAAGAATTCGGCCAGGGGATCGGGTACCTCGATGACGGAACGATGGTCGTCGTCGACGGTGGCCGACCTCATATCGGCGAGGATCTGGAGATCGTGGTCACCAGCGTCCTGCAGACCTCGGCCGGGCGCATGATCTTCGGCAAACCGAAGGAGCTGGCCCGGGCCATCGCCCAGAACCAATGAACCCAGACCGGGGGCTTTAAAAGCCCCCTTTTTCCAGTTCCTCCACGTGCTTTTTTACCGTCCATCCGGTGGTTACGGCGAGGAGTCCGTTCCCGCAGGCCACGCCGAGGACGGCGCCGAAGATCCCGAGACGGGGCCGTCCGGTAAAAAGATAGATGAGCCCGGTCCGGACGATGACCGAAAAGACCGAATGCCCGAAAAGGCTACGCGTGAGGCCAAGGGCCACCAGAAGATCCCCCCCAAGACCGGCGAGATAAATCGGAGGCGCGGCCCAGGCGAAGGCGGCCAAAAAAGGGGCGGCCTCCGGCGCGGAATAGAGGGTGGCCACCACCGGCCGCGCCAGAAGGCTGAAGGCGGCCGCTGCCACCAGGGAGATTCCGGTGACGGTCAGATACAACCGTCCGATCCGGCGCCTTAGACCGCGTAGCTCTTTTCTCGCCGTCTGGGCGGCCACGACCGGAAGATTAGCGGCGCTAAGCGGCCAGACGAAGACCATGGGGAGAAAGAGCGTGGGGAAAGCCATGCCCCAGGCCCGGCCGACCATGGAGGTAATGGCCGTCGGTCTGTATCCGGCCGCAAGAAGACGGGCGGGGATGATCACCATATCGGCGGCCCCGGCGAGGGCGAAGACCAGACCGTCGCCCATTAAGGGTAGAGCCAGGCGGAGAAGTCGGCTGACCACGGCCCGCCGGGGCGGAGAAGAAGCCGTTAAACGGCCGGTAAAAAAGAGAAAAAGGCAGACCATGATTTCGCTGGCGGCCATGGCCGTTAAAGCCGCTTTGGCCATGGCCACCGGGCCCCGTTGGGCGGCCCGGGTGATGAGGAAAACCCCCAGGCCCAGCTTCCCGAGTTGACCCCAAAGACCGGCCAGGGCCAGCGTCCACATCCGGTTCCGACCCTGCTGCCACCCCTGTAAAACCATCCCCACGGCCGCCGCGACCAGGACCGGCGCGAGCCGACCGAAAAGCGGCCATACCCGCGGATCGGGAAAGAGAGGCCGCCATAACGGGGCCAGGATCAGGAGCCCCCCGGACAGGGCCAGGCTGACGAATCCCACCGTGCGTAAAGCCCAGACGGCCATCGCCGCGGCCTCGTCGTTTTTCCCCCGGGCCATGGCTTCGGCCACCGCTTTGGTCAGGGCCGCCGGAAGGCCCAGGGTGGCCACGATGAGCCCCAGGCGGAGAAACGGCAGGCAGTATTGAAGAAGACCCAGGGTCTCGGGGCCCGCCGTCCGCGCCAGGACTACCCGATAGAAACCACCCAAAAACCTTTCCAGCAGCGCGCTGCCGGTAAGGATGGCCGTGTTCGTCAGGACCGGCCGACGACGAAAAGCCCTGCCCCATTCCATGGTAGGATCATACTGGCCGACCGGCCGAGACATGTCGGAGCCCCCCGGTTTACTCTTCGGCGGGGAAATGCTATAATTTGGTGAGAATTGGCACCAGGAGGCGGTGGCTTTGTTCGACAAAGCCGGGCCGAAATGAGGAAGCGGCTACCTCTCGGTTACCGTCGTCGCCGACCCGGCCGGTGGCTCTGGCGGATGCTTTTTTCACCTTTCGCCGTCTTGTACGAGTTATTGACCGGACAGGCGCTGGCGGCCGACTGGATCCGCGCTTATCTTGCCTTGGGTTTTATTCTGCTTTGCGCCACCGGGGTGGCCCTCTATACCGATCAGACCTCGGAACAAAAAGTATTTGCCGCGTTGGGCCGCTTCGAGCCCCAGGCGCGCTTTGTCCCCGCGGATATGCCTTACGCCGAAGAGATCAACGCCGCCGCCAGTCGTTACGATCTGAACCCCCTGGCCGTCTATTACCTCATCCAAATCGAAAGCGGCGGACGGCCGTTGCTCATCTCGCCGCGGGGGGCCCGGGGACTCATGCAGATCATGCCCGCCACCTGGCAGGCTTTGAATCCCGGTGGTCCCTGTCGGGGGGACCACGGGCCTTTCATCTGTCCGGCGGGGAAAGAGTGTATCTTCGCCCCCTGGGGTAACATCCGCGTGGGTACCCTTTACTTCTCGCGCCTTCTGCGTCATTACCGTGGCGACTACGTGGCCGCCCTGCAAGCCTATAATGCCGGGCAAAGACATGTGGTCTCCACCCCACCGGCCAAATATGCCGAGACGAGACAGTATCTCTCTTCGTTCCTCGCCCTCTTCCGGAAAGAGCAGGAAGAACAGCTCCGCCTCGGCCTTCTCCTCTCCGCCCGTTCCCGCCAATGGGTAAGGATCTTCTTCGCCGCCCTGGCCGTCCACCTGATCCTGGGTATTGGGCTCTTTTGGCGACGCCAGCGGGTCGCCTCCTAGCGGCCCAAGTAAACTCCCAGGCAGGAAAGCGGGGATTCGGCGCCGAATACGAAAATCTAAGGACTACAACGGGAGGGGATGACCGTGAACGGCGAGAAGGTGCTCGTGGTCGAGGACGAACAGCATCTGGCCGAACTGGCCGGCATTAAACTGGCCAATGCCGGTTATCGAGTGCTGACGGCCGCCGATGGGGCCGAAGCCCTGGCGAAGATCAAGAATTCCAAGCCGGACCTCATTCTTCTCGACCTCACCCTCCCGGTCAAGGATGGGTTCGAAGTCTGTTACGAACTCCGCCGGGACGTGGAGACCAGGGATCTGCCAGTCATCCTTCTTCTTTCCAAGGGCCAGGATCCGGAACAGGTAAGGTCCATGGGGCTCCGGGTCGACGATTTTCTGGTCAAACCTTTTACCCCCCGGGACGTCCTGGCCAAGGTCAACACGCTCATGGCCCGTGCCCGTTACCTCAAAGAGGCCAATCCGTTGACCGGCTGGCCGGGAAGGCAACTGGTCTACAATCAGGTGGCCCGTCTGCTGGAAGAGAAACGGCAGTTTGATCTCCTCTTTATCGACCTCGACGATTTCCGGATCTACAACCAGGTCTACGGTTTCGCCAAGGGTAACGAGGTCATCAAGATCGTGGCCCACACCATTAGGAACGCCGTGGCCGACCTGGCCGAGCTCGATTATTATCTGGGCCATGCCGGCGGGGACGATTTTCTGGTGCTTTTGCCGCCCCAGACCGGGGAGAAGGTGGGCCGGACCATCGTGGAACGATTCGATGCCGGCATCAGGGAGATGTATACGCCCGAGGATCGCGAACGCGGCGGCATCGTGGCCCAGAATCGGCAGGGGATCAATAAACAATGGCCCATCATGACCATCTCCGTGGCCCTGGTCAGCAACGAACACCGGGAATTTCACGACCCGCTCGAGCTGGATACGGTGGGCACGGAACTGCTCCGCTACGCCAAGTCCATGCCCGGCAGCAATTACGTTTGGGATCGGCGGCGGGCCTAAAAAGAGCCGGCCGAAGGAAAGAATAAGGAAAGTCGGCGGTGGATACCGCGGCGCAGGGGGAGGACCAGATGGAGGATGTCGTTTCCTTGCGTGTCCTGCGCCGGATCCTGGCCCGCCATGGTCTGGCGCCGCGTAAGGCCCTGGGACAAAATTTTCTCATCGATGCCAATCTGCGAAACAAGATCCTGCAGAGCGCGGCGCCGGGGCCGGAAGACCTGGTGGTGGAGGTGGGGGCCGGTCCGGGAACCTTGACCCCGGGGCTTCTGGCCGGCGGTGGCGTGGTCCTGGCCGTGGAGGCCGATCGGCGCCTGGCCGCCATCTTGACCGAACGCCTGAGCCCCTTTGCCGAACGGGCGGTGGTCCTGGTGGCGGACGTCCTCCGACTCGACCTGGTGGAAGCGGCGGCCGCCCACGGATGGGCAACCCGACCTGCCCTGGCGGTGGGGAATCTGCCCTATTATATCACCAGTCCGTGTCTTTTCCATCTCCTGGAGACTCCTCTCCGCTGGCGGCGGATGGTCTTCCTCGTCCAGCGGGAAGTGGCCGCCCGGATTACCGCCCCCCCCGGGACGAAAGACTACGGTCTCCTTTCGGTGATGCTTCAGTATCGAACCGTGCCCACGGTGGTGGCCGTTTTACCGCCGAGCGTCTTCTGGCCCCCGCCGAAGGTTCATTCGGCCTTGCTCCGCCTGGACCTGCCCGGAAGATATCCTTCCCTCTCGCCGCGGGAAGAGGAGATCTTCCGGGGTCTCGTGAAGGCGGCCTTCGGCCAGCGGCGCAAGACCCTGGCCAACTCCTGCCGTGCCTGGACGGAGCACCTGGGTTTGACGGAGGAATTCACTTCGACATGTCGGGAAGCGGACGTGGATCCGAACCGGCGGGGAGAAGAGCTGACGGTGGAGGAGTTCATGCGGCTGGCGAAGGCGCTCGCGGCCGCGATCCCCACCCCAACTCCCGATGCCTTCGGGACGGAAAGGAAGAACCATCGTGCAATTCATCAGTCCCACCAAAGGTAAACTCAGTTTCGAGCAGGTCTTTGCGGATATCGCCCGTTTCGTAGAGGAGCATCCCGAGGACCGTTATCGGCTCATCGTGGGCACCGATTCGCAGATCCGGGAAGAAGTCTGTTTCGTGACCGCCATCATCATCCACCGCGAGGGGAAAGGGGCACGTTTTTACTACACCCGTTCCTATGACCGGATCCGCTACAGCCTCAAGCAGCGGATCTTCCACGAAGCGGCCCGTAGCCTCGGGGTGGCCTCCCGCCTGGCCGAGAAACTGGCCGAGAACGGCCTGGCCGACCTGAACATCGAGATCCATCTCGATGTGGGTGAACAGGGGAAGACGAAGGAACTCATCCGCGAAGTGGTGGGGATGATCACCGGCAGCGGGTTCGACGCCCGCATCAAGCCCGAGTCCTATGGGGCTTCGGTGGTGGCGGATAAGTTCACCAAGTGACAATAGATAGTGTTCCAAAAGAGAGGAGATGCGCATAAAGTATAAATGACAGCAGAAATAGCCATTAATGAATAAAAATGGGGTTGCTCTTGCTGCTGATAGTGTTGTAACATTCGAAACTCCTATTAACAATCAATAGTAATGGATCTATCACTGATGACACAAGCGGACAATTAATAAATGATGTTGTTGACAGACATTATCAAAAATGGAGAGAAAAATTTTTTTTGACCCATTTCACTGAAAAGGATGCTCGCGAGATAATTGAAAAATATACTTTGAAAATTGACAAAATTAAACAA
>JAAYXC010000003.1 GCA_012516115.1 Bacillota bacterium
CCCTACGCCCCATGCCTCATGCCTTCAAGAAAGGGTGCCAACATGATCGACATCCACGCCCACATCCTCCCCGGTTTCGACGACGGGGCGCACAGTATCGCCGAAGCGGTGGAGATGGCCTACCAGGCGTATGAGGACGGTATTACGGCCGCGATCGCCACCCCCCATATCCTCGACCCCCGCCGGGACCACCGGGAGAAGATCCTGGCGGCGGTGGAGAAGATGCGGGTGGTCTTCGCCGAACGCAGGGCAAGACTGGAAATCTTCCCCGGGGCCGAGGTCCATATCGACCCTTGTTTGCCGGAGCTTGTGGCCGCGGGGAAGGTCATGACCATGAACGACGCCGGCCGCTACCTCCTCCTCGAGCTGCCGCTCGGCGAGATGCCGGGCTATACGGAGGAAGTTACTTTCGGCCTTGTGCCGTTGGGCGGGACGCCCATCATCGCCCACCCGGAACGCAACCGCGACCTGGCGCGCGATGTGCGGCTCCTCCGCCGGCTGGTGGAGCAGGGATGTCTCGTCCAGCTCAGCACGGGGAGCATCCGGGGCCGCTTCGGCCGGGAGGCGGAGCGGGCGGCAAAGGTCTTCCTCCGGGAGGGGCTCGTCCATTTCCTTGGCACCGACGCCCACGGCGCGGACCGCCGGCGGCCGCGCATGGCCGAGGCGGCGGCGAAAATAACCGAGGCTTGCGGCCCGGAATGGGCACGAACGCTGGTGGAGGAAAATCCCCGCCGCCTCCTTGCGGGTCTCCCGGTCCAGGCCGAGAAGGTAACCCCCGGCTCATCATCGGCCTCGCGTGGGGTCTTGGGGTTTCTCCGCCGGGTCGGGGCCGCTTTTTTGCCGCGTCTTTGGAAATGAGGCGGTGCGGGTGAAAAATGTTGACTTATGGCAACATAGGGCGGGGAAATTCTTCCTGTCGCGAATATATGCCATAAACATCATGGGAGGAGGGCGGTGAATGTCTTACCTGCGGCGTTTCATCCTGATGTTGCTGGACGTCTTCCTCCTCGTCTTTTCTCTCTGGCTTGCTTTCTTTCTTCGGTTTGAAGGCCGGCTAACCCACCGTGAAATGGATTTGTTCTTCGTGGGTTCTTTGGGCCTTGTTGCCTGCTTTTTGCCCCTGGCCGTTTTTTTCGGGCTCTACCGCTCCATCTGGCGGTACGCGAGCCTGCGCGATTATCTTTCCATCCCACTCACCATTAGTTTGGCCATGCTCCCTTTGGTCTTGGGACGGGCCTTTCAAGTCCTTTCAATCCCTTACGGCGTCCTCGGGATAAACTGGTTTACAAGTTTGATGACCATCGGCGGGGTCCGCGTCGCCTACCGCCTCATCCAGGAGTTGTCGCCGCCGCAGAAGAAAGAGACGAAGAGAATACTCATCGTCGGGGCCGGCCAGGCCGGGGCGATGCTCCTGCGCGAGCTGCGCTCGCCCGCTTTGAAGCAACGTTACGCCCCGGTGGGGTTCATCGATGACGACCCGGCGAAGCGCGGGTGCGCGGTGAACGGGCTGCGCGTCCTGGGGGGCCGGGAAAAGATTCCGCAAATAGTAAGGGAGAATAAGATAGACGAAATCTTTGTCGCCATCCCCTCCGCGCCGCCGAGGGCCCTCCGGGAGATCGTGAGTCTCTGCCGGACGACCAAAGCCAAGGTTAAGACCCTTCCCGGCCTCTATCAGCTGGTGGAAGGCCGCGTCTCGGTCAAGGACCTGCGTGAGGTGGCGATAGAGGACCTCTTGGGCCGCGCCCCGGTGGCCGTGGACCTGGATGAGATCGCTTCTTACCTCTGTGGGGAGACGGTCCTCGTCACCGGGGCCGGGGGCTCCATCGGGTCCGAACTCTGCCGGCAGATCGCCCGGTTTAACCCGCAGAAATTACTTCTTCTCGGCCGGGGGGAACATTCCATCTACCAGATCCATCTGGAACTTACCGAGTTGTTCCCCCATCTTCGGCTTCGATTTTACCCGCTCATTGGCGATGTCCGCGACCGGGCAAGGATGGAACTGATCTTCGCCGGCTTTCGGCCGGGGGTGATCTTCCATGCCGCGGCCCACAAACACGTGCCCCTCATGGAGGAAGCGCCGGACGAGGCGATCAAGAACAACGTCTTCGGCACCTTAAACGTGGCGGAACTGGCCCATGAATACGGGGCCAAGAGTTTCGTGCTTATCTCCACCGATAAGGCCGTCCGCCCCACCAGCGTCATGGGCGCGACCAAGCGTCTGGCGGAGCTGGTTATCCAGGACCTTGCCACCCGAAGCAAGACGCGCTTCTGCGCGGTCCGTTTCGGCAACGGCCTGGGGAGCCGGGGGAGCGTGGTCCCGCTCTTCCAACGCCAGATCGCGCGGGGCGGCCCGGTAACCGTCACCGACGAACGTATGGTGAGATACTTTATGACCATCCCGGAGGCGGCGAGCCTCGTCATCCAGGCAGGAGCCATGGGCAAGGGCGGGGAAATCTTCGTCCTGGATATGGGCGAGCCCGTGCGCATCGTCGATCTGGCCCGGGAGTTGATCCGGCTCTCGGGCCTGGAACCGGGGAAAGACATCGAGATCGTCTTCACCGGGCCGCGGCCGGGGGAGAAGCTTTTGGAGGAAGTGTTGACGGATAAAGAAGGGATGATGGTCACCCAGCACGAGCGGATCTTCATCGCTCCCCCCGATCCGGTGCCTCCGGATGAGCTGACCATGGCCCTTGCCCAGTTGCAAGAGGCCCTCGCCGAACCCGCGGCCTGCTTGGCGGCTCTCCGGCGTCTCGTGCCGGAATATTCTCCGAGCACGGGCCAAGGGACTTCGGAGGCGAAGGTCCGCCGTTTTTCCGTGGCCCCCGCTTCTAAGGGAGGCGGGGAGATTATCTCGCACAAAGGCACAAAGATCACAAAGGCCGAAGAGAAAAATAAACTGATTTAATATTTTGGTGTGCTTAGTGATCTTTGTGAGAGAAAATCCCGAAAATACTCTTTCCACGAGAAAGAAAGGGCGGGTCTTGTTTGCGCGTCGGGGTCATCGGCGCCGGTAGTTGGGGGATGAACATCGTCCGCGTCCTGGCCAAGCTCGGGGCCGTGGCCGGCGTGGCGGAGACGCGGGAAGAGGCGCGGGCGCGCGTGGCGGAGGAGTTCCCGGAGCTCCCCCTCTACGCGGATTACCGGAACCTCCTGGCCCAAGAACGACTCCCGGCCGTGGCCGTGGCCACGCCGGGGCCCACGCACTACCGGATAGCGCGGGCGGCCTTGGCGGCCGGCAAGGACGTCTTCGTGGAGAGGCCCATGGCCATGAGCGTGGCCGAGGCCGAGGAGCTGGCGGGCCTGGCCGAGGAGGGGGGCCGGGTCCTCATGGTCGGCCATCTCTCCCTCTACCGGCCGGCCGTGGAGTTTCTCAAGGACTACCTGGACGCGGGGGCCCTGGGGCGGCTCTTCGGCCTCCACCAGGAACGGCTCGACCCCGGATGCGTCCGTCCGGCGGAGAACGTCCTGTGGGCCCTGGGCGTCTTGGACGTGGCCGTCTTCCTCTACTTGTTGGGCGGCTCGCCGCTCGGGCTCTCCATCGCCGGCCAGCGGGTCCTCCAGCCCGAGCACGAGGACGACGTCTACCTCCATTTGGAGTTCGCCGGCGGGGTCAAGGCCCACCTCCACTGCTCGTGGCTCTGGCCGGAGAGACGGCGGCGGCTGGTGGTAATAGGCGAGAAGGGGATGCTCGTCTACGACGAGGCGGAGCAGTCGGTGACGCTCCACCGGAAGGGCATCGGCCCGGACCTCCGCGAGACCGACGGGGGAAGCGAGGGCGTCTTTGCCGGCGACGGCGACCCCCTCCTCTACGAGATGCGGCATTTTCTCTCCTGTCTCGAGAACCGCCGGCCGCCGCTCTCGGACGGCCGGAGCGGGGTGGCGGTGACGAGGGTCTTGGAGGA
>JAAYXC010000279.1 GCA_012516115.1 Bacillota bacterium
ACTTTTTATGTATTCGGCCGCCCGAAAACCGCCCACCTGGCCGGCGTTCAGCGCCGCCCCGCCCGGACGATAGACACCATGGGAGCCGTTGACCTCGCCCACGGGGAAGAGGTGTTTGATGTTCTCCGATTCCCACCAGATGTTCCCGGCCAGGCCGCCGTTGTTATGCTGGGCGCAGACCGCGATCTCAAGGGGCGCGGAGGCAAGGTCGATCCCGTGTTCGCGATAGAGTTCACCGGCCGCCGGGTTCATCCGGGTCAGACGGGCCAAGGGGGTAGGAAGAAGGGCCCTGGAGTTGGCCAGGTAGTCTTGGGCTTCCCGGCTTAAATCCTCGAGGGCGAACCCTTCCGGGTCGCGCGTAAAGTCGAGAAAAACCCGGCGTTTCTTGATTACCGTTTCGATGTAGACCAGAAGATCGATGAGGGAAGAACCGCCCACGACTTTGCGCGCGTCGAAGGGCCATTGATAACCTTTCAGAAAGACCATGGAGTTCATCTCGCCGGCCGAGGAGAAGTACGGCCGGAGAAACTCCCGGGGGTCAGTTTTTCCATCGGCCTGCGTGCTGAGGAAGCGGGGGATGGCCTGCATGTATGTCCCGGAAACGTTCCAGCGAAATCCGATGGAAGAAAGTCCGAACTGGGACTCGCAGAGGTTCTGCGCCTTCGCCCCGACCAGCAGGGCAAGCCCGATCCCGCCCGTATGCACGGAGGGATAAACGCTGGTCTTGTAAAGCCCTCCCGGCCCCCCTGCGGCGAAAATAACGTTCTCGGCCGCATAGACCTCCAAAGCCTCGATGGGCTCCCCCCAGGGTGAGGCCTCGAGGTTCACCGCCACCGCGCCGGCCGCCCGTTTCCGTCCCTCGCCCTCTTCCAAGGTAAGGAGGGCCACCGCCACCCTTCCTTCGTGAACCGGAATGCCTGCCCGCTTGACGGCGGCGATAAGGGCCCGACACATCTCGCGAGAGGTATAGGGCCCCACGGAGGTCGCCCGGCGTCGCGGATCGTGGTCGGTCTTGTAACCGACGAATTGGCCGTAACGGTCCTGCGGAAAAGAGAGGCCCAATTCGACGAGGTGGAAAAAGGCCCGGGCCGAGAGGGAAGCTTCCACCAGCGCGATATCCCCGTGCATGCTCCCCCCGGCAAAGAGGGTTTCGGCCAAAGCCAGAGGAGAATCGGCGTCCTCGCCGAAGAGGCTGAGTTTATAATAGGTCTGTTTATCACTACCCGTATTGATCGAAGTGCCCATTTCCAGTCCTTCGGTAATAATGAGCACATCATCGAGGCCACGTCTATGGAGCTGTAAGGCCGCATTCAGGCCGGCCGCACCGCTCCCGATGACGAGATTGTGGACGATATAAATTGGTAGAGTTAATCCTCGACCGTCAGGACGATGTACCTGAATAAGATCACGCTTCATGAAAGCCCTCCTTCTCTCCCGGATAGTAGACCGGTTTAAAGCCGGGGGAGTGTTAACCCTCCGTCCACCACAATCACTTGCCCTGTTGAATAGCCGAGGTCTCCCCGCACCAACATGGCCACGGCCCTTCCCACGTCTTCCGGAAGTCCCCAACGCGGCTGGAGAAGTAGCCCTTGGACAATAAGTTCATCGTATTTCTCTCTGACCTGAGCGGTCATTTCGGTTTTGATAAGTCCCGGCCTGATCTCATAGACGTTGATACCGAACTCGGCCAACCGGACGGCCCAGAGCTTGGTGGCCATGCTGACGCCGGCCTTGGAGATGCAATACTCGCCCCGGTTGACCGAAGGGACTTCGGCCGAGATCGATGAAATGTTGACGATGCAACCGGCGAACTCCGGGTCGGCTTTCTTCTGCTCGATCATCCACTTCGCCACGGCCTGGGTGAGGAAGTACGGCCCCTGGAGGTTGATGCGCATCACCCACGCGAAGCTCTCCTCGGTGGCCTCGAGGATGTCCGCCCTGACCTTCGGCGCCACGCCCGCGTTGTTGACCAGGACGTCCAACCGGCCGAACCGCTCCCGGATGGTCGTCAACATCCTCCGGCGGGCCGCGGCGTCACTTACATCGGCCCGGCAGTAGAGGACTTCGGCCCCGCGGTCCTTTAGACTCTGGAGGGCCTGGGCCACCTTCTCTTCTTCGTGGAGATCGCCGACGGCGATGTCATATCCCTCCGCCGCCAAGGATTTGGCGATGGCGAGCCCAATTCCCCGGCCGGCGCCGGTGATGAGGGCTACTTTTCTCCCCATGAATGCCGACAATTCACGTTGCCTCCTTTTGTCTTCCCGAAATACGTCAACCGCCGAATCCCTTCCCCGGCTCTTTACAACAAAGCACGATGACGGTACTTGGGTCCGTATATCTCGCTATCGCGAACCACACATCCCGTCATCTCTCCATCGCGCATGAGCTGCGTGCAGGCCGAACAAGTGACGCAACACTTGGCCGGATCCATGCGGCCTTTCTCCAGGATGTCCCGGACCGAATCGGGGTAGGCGAAGGCCCCGCGACCCTGCCCGACCATGGTCGCCCCACCCGTCTTGATGACTCCGGCGGCGAGATAAGGCATGAGATGGCGCAGCCAGCTGTAGCCGGAAGCCACCACCGGCAAACCGGGATGGGCTTCTTGGATCGCGCGGGTAAGCGCCACGAATCTGGCCACCCCCACCAGCGGGTGTTCGTCGGGGAGTTTCATGCCGGCGATGGGTAAATCGTAAGGCCGGTTGAGATGGGGATTGTAGTAAGGATTCCCCATGGTCACATTGAGCAGCGGTATTCCGAGCTTCACGAGTTCGCCGACGAGGGCGATGGGTTCGCAGAGGTCCGGGCTCTTCGGGTCCTCTTGGCTGACCCCCCATCCATATGGATAAGGGAGGCCATCATAGACATTGAGACGGGTCGTGACGAAGATGCCGGGCACCGAAACCGCGATGCGGGCCACGGTCTCCCGGAGCATGCGCGTACGGTTCGCCAAAGAGCCACCGTATTTTCCTTCGCGGGTGAAAGAGGCCAGGAGCTCGGAAAGAAGGTACCGGTGACAGCTCTTGATGTCCACGCCGTCGAAGCCCGCCCGGGCAGCAAGTTCCGCCGCCGCGAGGAAGACCTCTTGGAGCCGATCCAGGTATTCGTCGGTGACGAGAGGGTAATCCGGCGGTAGCCCATGGAGAGGGTCGAGGATCGGGTTATGATGGGCAATGATGGGCGTCGGTTCCCCGGCCGGTTTACTGTAGCGGCCCGAGTGGGTTAATTGCAGCACCAGAACCGGTTCGTCTCCGTTGACCGCGCGCGCCGCCCGCCGGGTCTCCTCCACCAGCCGTTTAAAAGAGTCGAGATTCCCGCGGTGGATAAAGAGCTGGTGCGGATTGGAACGGGCTTCGGCCATGACCGCCGTGGCCTCGAACCAGATCAAACCGGAACCGCCCACCGCGTAACGCCGGTAGCGGCGAAAGGTCAACTCACCCGGGGAACCGTCGGGACCGGCATCAAAACCCTCCATCGGTTGCACCACAAACCGGTTCGGCGCGCGCCACCGACCGATCTGGAGGGGTTCCCCCAAGATCGAGAAATCCCGGTCGAACGGCAACTCCAGCCCGAGCCGGGCGAGCTCTTCTTGAAGCTCTTCTAGGGTTCGATAATGAAAGCGTTGGTGAATATTTGGAGCAATTTTCAATAAAACTCCCTCTCCTTAAATAATAAACTATCAATGAT
>JAAYXC010000280.1 GCA_012516115.1 Bacillota bacterium
CACGGCGTCCACCTGCGTAAGTGAAGGGTAATCGTGGAGGAAACGGCGGGGGGCCGAACCGGCGCCGAGGCCGATGAAGAGGACCCGGCGCGGCTGGGGGCGGGCCACCACTCCCAGGTGGAGGGCGGAGGTATAACCGAAGACCATGCGCAAGGGGTCGCGCAGGTCCATGGCGCTCTGCCAAGAGAGGTCGAAATGAAGGTGGCGTTCCTCGCCGAGCTGGTCGACGACCAGGTGGTGGTAGAGGGTATCGCGCTCGTAGAGGACCCGGGCCATCCCCATGCACCCGCCGGAAGGGGGTAAGGGTGCGAGGAAGACGGCCGTCCCGCCGAGAAGGAGTAAGAGGAGAAAGAGAAGACCTCCTCTTTTTTGATCGTCTTTTCTCCCCGGGAGAAGCGTCAGCCCGGCCAGGACAAAAAGGATGACTCCCAGGAGGCGGGCGATGCCCCGGACCCCCAGGGCGGGGATGAGAAAGAAAGAGGTGGCCAGGGTCCCCACGATGCTCCCGGCGCTGGAGAGGGCGGAGATGCGGCCGGCCGTCCCGCCGAGGCGGCCCAGGCTCCGGCCGGCCAGTTTGATCCCGTAGGGCGAGACGGTGGCCAAAAGGAGGCTGGGAAGGAAGAAGAGGACGAAGGCGGCGGCGAGCGACCCGGTCCGTGGACCTAGGTCGCGCAACGACTGGGTAACCCGGCCCATCCAGAGAGGCATAAAACCGATGGTCGCCCCGGCCACGGCGAGGATAACCCCCATGGCCGAAAGATGGGGCCAGTGGTCGGCGGCCCGGCCGCCCAGGAAATAACCGCAGGTGAGGGCGGTCATGACCATACCGATCAGGGCCCCCCAGACGTAGACCGAGGTTCCGAAGCTGGGGGCAAGGATGCGGCTGCCGATCATCTCCAGGGACATCAAGACCGCGCCGGCCAAGAAAACGATCAGGGCGAGGACGAGGTCCGCGTTTCTTCGATCCCGATCCACCTATACCTCCACCTCCCGGCCCATCTTCATCGAACGGAGCGTTTTGCGGGTCAGGTCGTGGTAGGTCTTGATCTGCCTTACCGTACCCGTCCGCATGCGCATGACGATGGAATTGGTTGTGGCCAAGTTGCCATAGTAGCGGACACCCTGGAGGAGTTCGCCGTCGGTAATACCGGTGGCGGCGAAGATGATGCCGTCCCCACGGACCAGGTCTTCGGCGGTGAAGACCCGGTTTTCCTCGGTGAACCCGGCCTCCGTCGCCCTTTTGCGCTGTTCGTCATCGGGTAGCCATAGTTTGGTCTGGATCTCCCCACCCAGGCATTTGATGGCCGCGGCGGAGAGCACGGCCTCCGGCGCCCCACCGATGCCCATCAGCATATCGACCCCGGTCTCCTCGAGGCAGGTGGCGATGGCTCCGGCCACGTCGCCGTCGGAGATGAGTTTGATCCTGGCCCCGGTCTGGCGGACCTCCTCGATAAGCTGTCGGTGGCGCGGCCGATCCAGGATGACCACGGTGAGGTCGCGGCCCTTGCGGCCGAGGGCCGCCGCCACCACCCGCAGGTTTTCCCTCACCGGCGCGTTGATGTCGATATGGCCTTTGGCCTTAGGGCCGACGGCGATCTTGTGCATGTAGAAGGAGGGAACGGGTAGGATCGCGCCCCGGGCGGCGACGACGATGATGGAGAGGGCGTTGGGGAGCCCGTTGGCCACCAGGCGCGTCCCCTCCACCGGGTCGACGGCGATGTCTACCTCGGTCTCGCCCTTTCCGTTGCCGAGTTTCTCGCCTACGTAAAGCATCGGCGCCTTGTCCTTTTCTCCTTCGCCGATGACCACCGTCCCGGTGATCCGCACTAATTCCAGCATACCGCGCATGCCGTCGACGGCCGCGGCGTCCACCAGTTCTTTGTTTCCCATCCCCATGTAACGGCCGGCCATGAGGGCCGCGGTCTCCGTCACACGCACCAGGTCCAGCATGATCTCGCGTTCGCGGTCTTCCATTTTAAGAGTCCTCTTTCGCTTTCGATGGGATATTACTTCAGGCCTGAACCGTCTTTTTCACCTCGATGCGCTCGGCCGCCCGGTATCTACCGGTCGCGGTCGCGAACAGCTTGACGTTGATGAGCACGGTCTCGCCGCGATCGGCGATGCTGCCCAAAAGAAGCAACGGGCAGCCGGCGCGTGGCCAGTTCCTTGGCCGCCGTAAGGTCCATCTGGCCGGCATCGGCGATCCCCATCTCCCGGAGGACGGCGGCAAGCCGCCCTTGGTCGGCAGGTTGGAAGCCGGCGTTGATCGCCGCCGTAGGCGAGTTTTCCGTGAAATCGTTGCTTAAGGAGACCCCCGGCATCTCCAGAAGGGTAAAGGGTACCAGCCCGAGCAAGGCATTGACCGCCTCCGCCTCCAGCCTCCCGCGGAGCTTGGCGGGGTTGGGCCTGGGCGGCCATGACCCGTCCTGGGGGGGGGAGATGGCAAGGGCCACGAAAAGAAAGAAAACCGACCGAAAGATGCGCTTTCGCCCGGACATGTTTCTCCCCCTCCTTATCCCGCCGATCTCCGAGGGCCGTATGGCCTATGGCCATCCGGCCCAAGATGGAGGCGGTTGCTTTTGCCCTTTACGGAGAATTATTGCGGGCTTTTCATTTATTCGCTTTTATTTTTCGTTTTCCTGTTGGCCGGAAGTCCGGGGCGCTCCCGCGGGGCCTGCGGGGTAGTCCGGACCAGGTAGTCCGCGATCCCCTCCGCGATGGCCCGGGCGAGGGCCCGTCGGTAGGAGACCTCTTGGAGGCGGGCGGCTTCTTTAGGGTTCGATAGAAAACCTACTTCCACCAGGGCAATAGGAAAAGAGGCGGCGGCAAGGAGGGTGTGGTCACTCCGGGTGATGGGTTCCGGGGAGACAGGGCAGATTTCCCGGAGACGCTGGAGGATGGCTACGGCCAGGGCATGAC
>JAAYXC010000281.1 GCA_012516115.1 Bacillota bacterium
TCTTCGCCCTGGATGTGACCTTGAATCCCCATCCCATAGTGGTGATCATCCTGGCCGCCCTGCTCGGTATGGCCCGGCCCCGGCTCTTTCTTCCCGCCGGGGGAGAAAAAGAGAAAAAGGGAAGAGAAAAAGGGTTTTTCTTCTTGGGGACCATCCCCGCTCTTTTTGGTGCCTTCTTTACCATCGGGGCCTTGACCTTCGGGGGCGGTTACGCCATGATCCCCTTGATCCAGCGGATTATCATCGGTCAACACCGGTGGCTCAACGGAACCGAGTTCTTGGAAATCCTTGCCATCTCCCAGATGACGCCGGGGCCTATTGCCATTAATGCCGCTACCTTCGTGGGTTATAAGATCGCCGGGACCATGGGTTCAGCCGCGGCCACCGTAGGGGTGATCCTCCCCTCGCTCGTCATCGTGCTCGCCTTGGCCGGTGTTTTCTATAAATACCGCCACCTGCCGGTCGTCGTCCAACTCTCGGCCGCCTTACGCGTGGCGGTAATCGCCCTTATCGCCGCGGCGGTGATCTCCGTCGGCCGCGGAGCCATTTCAAACTGGAAAGATGCCGTCCTGGCCGGCGCGGTGGTGGTGCTCCTCCTGAAGACCAAGATCAGCCCCTTCCTCGTTCTGGTCCTCGCGGCCGGGGCGGGGGTGATGGTATATTGAACGGCGCAACTCGTCGTCGGTCGTTCCTCCCGCGGGAAAGATCATTTAAAAGTTCAATTCGTCATGCCCATCAGTTCACGTAGGCGCGAAGTAAAGCGGGCGAGATCGTCTTTTACGGCGGTGGCTGTCCCCGGTAGATCTTAAATAGTTCCATCACCCTGGCAGATGTGAGATTGTAACCGTAGACGTTGCGGAAGACGTGTCGGAAACCCGGTACGGATCCAGCCGGCACGCCGTGGCGGCGGAAATTAAGGACGGCCGCGACCCCGGAACATCCAAGGTCAGCCAAGTCTCGCCCCTCGGGAGGCTTCGGTCGATCCTCGTGGCCACGGTTTCAAAGATCTTCTCCAAGGCCGGTCAGGGCGAAACCCCCCACCGAGTTTACGGTGATGGTGGGATAAAGTCCATAGGCGGCCAATTCTTCTTCCAGCGCATGCAGGTTTTCCAGTTCCTTTTTGATCTTGGCCTCGATGACTCGATGATAAGATACACTTCAGGGGTCATAAAGGAATACCCCCTTTTGTTCCCGCTTCGAACAACGAAGAACCGGCTTCCTCGGCCAGAACTAGATTCAGTTCAAAAGGCGCGGCCAGTCGTTCGGCCTCGAGGTACATCGGCCAAAACTCCCCCCGGAACCCTTGGACCAAGAGGTCGATATCCGAGGCCTCGTGGAAACCACCCCAGGCCAGTGAACCGTAAAGAAACACCGCCCGCGCGCCGTACTTGTTTTTTAGGAGCTCCGCGACGGCCCGGGCTTTGGCCATGGCCTCCCGTTGGCGCGCGCCGTATCCATGGCCTGCCTGATGCGGAGCAACGCCGCACGGCGCATGGCGAATTCCCCGGCATATGTAGCACGGTCCCCGTCCATCATCGTCTGTACCGCCTTTTTAACGGTGAGATGACCGGTCGGTGGCCGCCCTATTCCATCGCCGCGATGATGGCCTCGGCCATCTCCCTTGTCCCCACCGCCGTGGGGTCGTTCCGGTCGGGTTTCAAGTCATAGGTAACATACTTTCCTTCCCGGATCACGCGGGCCACCGCCCGCTCGATGCGGTCGGCCGCCTCTTGCTCACCCATATGGCGTAGCATGAGCACTCCGGAGAGGATGGTCGCCGTGGGGTTGACTTTATTCTGCCCCTTGTATTTAGGCGCCGAACCATGGGTGGGCTCGAAAAGGGCCACCTCATGGCCGATATTGGCCCCCGGGGCCACGCCCAGGCCGCCGACCAGGCCGGCGCAGAGGTCGGAGAGGATGTCGCCGTAGAGGTTGGGCATGACCAGGACGTCGAAGTTCTCCGGCCGCTGCACCAGCTGCATGCAGGCCGCGTCCACCAGGACCTCCTCGTAGGCGATCCGACCTTCGTATGCGGCCGCCACTTCGCGGGCCGTGCGGTAAAAAAGTCCATCGGTATACTTCATGATATTGGCCTTGGCCACGGCCGTGACCTTCCGGCGGCCGTTTTGGAGGGCATATTCAAAGGCGTAACGGACGATCCGTCGTGAAGCCTCGGCGCTGATGGGCTTAATGGAGATGGCGGCATGGGGCGCGATCTTTCCCCCGCCCATGGCCACGAGGGTCCGCGCCTCCGGCGTATCCACGTCGAACTCCACGCCGGCGTACAGGTCCTCGGTGTTCTCCCGCACGATGACCAGGTCGACCTGCTCGTAACGGCTCCTCACCCCCGGATAGAGTTTGCACGGCCGCACGCAGGCATAGAGGTTCAGCGCCTGCCGCAGGGCCACGTTGACGCTACGGAAACCGGTCCCGATGGGGGTGGTGATAGGACCCTTCAGGCCGATCTTGTTCGCCCGCAACGAGGCCAGGACCGTCTCGGGGAGGGGGGTGCCGGTCTTCTCCATGATCTCCGCCCCGGCCTCCTGGATGTCCCAGACGATCTTCACACCGCTCGCTTCGATGACCCGCCGGGCGGCCTCCACCAGTTCCGGTCCGGTCCCGTCGCCGGGGATCAGGGTAACTCTTCTTGCTTCAGCCACGCGCATCTCTCCTTTCGGCGGCGAAAGGTTCGACGAAACCGCCGTATCTTCCTTCGGGTTAAAGCAAAAATACAAAATCCTTCGGGGGAAAATCAATACCCGGAAGACGGGTCCACCTTCCCGGTATCCGCCGCCACCCAGTCGGCCACCCTGTAACGAGTATACCGACCCGGCCCCTCACGGACGATGACCTCCCGCAGCCCGGCGTTGATGATGAGCCGCGTGCACATCTTGCAGGGCCGTATCCCGGCCACGAGCTCACCCGTCTTGGCGTCCACCCCGGCCAGATAGAGTACGCCGTCCATCATCTCCAGTCGGGAAGCATGGATGATGGCATTGGCCTCGGCGTGGACGGCCCGGCAGAGTTCATAGCGCTGACCGGCGGGGATCCCCGCCTCCTCCCGCGGACAAATCCCCAGCTCAAAGCAGTTCGGTGTGCCACGGGGCGCGCCGTTGTAACCGGTGCTGATGATCTGGTCGTCCCGTACGATCACCGCGCCGAAACGTTTCCGAAGACAGGTGCTGCGCGCCGAGACCTCCTCGGCCAGGCGGAGGTAGTACTCTTCTTTGCTCGGCCGGCCCTGCGGTCTGTTACCTCCTGCCGACTCATGCATCAAAAATCTACCTCCTTAACCGGCTCCCGGGCGCCGCGACCTGGCCTCTTCGTAAAGGCGGAGGAACTCGGCGGCCACCCGGTCGAGGGCGTAACGCTCCACCGTGGCCCGGGCCGCACGGCCCATGGCCCTCCTGCGCTCCTCATCGCGCAGGAGGGAAAGCACGGCCTGGGCAAAGGCTCCGCGGTCAAGGGGAACGAGCAACCCGTCGAGGCCGTCGGTCAAGGTGTCCATCGCCCCCGCGGCCCGTACGGCCACCACCGGTAACCCGGCGGCCATGGCCTCCAGTAAAACCAGGGGTTTGACCTCGGTCACCGATGTCATAAGGAAGAGGTCGGCGGCCGCAAGATACGAGGGAACCGTCTGGTAAGGGACGGAACCGGTAAAGATCAGACGGTCGCCCAGGCCCAATTCCTCTCCCAGCTCGCGTAGCCTGGTCTCTTCCGGCCCCGCGCCCACCAGCACCAGGCGGAGGGGGAGTTCCGGGGCCATCTCCCGGAGAAGGGCGAAGGCCTCCAGCATAAAACCGAGGTTTTTTTCGATCCCCAGACGTCCGACGAAGCTCAAGACCAGTTCTTCCTCGTCCAGACCAAGCTGCCGGCGGACGCTCGGACCCTCCGTCCGGGCAAAACGACTAAGGTCGATGGGATTCGGCAAGACGAGAATCTCCCGCCTGATACCGTAGCCGGCCAGAAGATCCCGAATGGAGACGGCCGGGGTGGTCACCGCATCGGCCGCTTCCACGAAGCGGCGGATCCGGTGGCGCGTAAACCATTTCACCAGCCGGGGCGGAAGGGGAACGTAATGGGCATACTGCTCGTACTGGGTATGGAAGGTATAAACCAGGGGCACGCCCAGATGCCGAGCCGTCCGCAGGGCCAGGGGCCCCAGGACGAAGGGATGATGGGCATGGATGACCTCCGGCCGGAAGGTGCGTATCACCCGGGAAAGCCGCGGACTCCAGGGAATGGCCACGGGGAAACGGACCTTCCGGGTAAGATCCACGGCGGGGAAACGATAGATCCCCTCCTCCTGGTCCCGGTAGCCGTAGTAGTCCGGGGCCAGGACGATGACCTCATGGCCGCGCGCCAGAAACCCCTGCCGGAGGAGGGCAATGGCGTTGACCACGCCGCTGACGATGGGTTTATAAGCATTGGTATAGATGGCGATGCGCAATCTTTTGCCCTCCCAAGGCCGGGTCACTGCGTGACCCTTCATTCTTCCACCAGCCGGAGCAATGCGGCGAGCGACAGGAGATCCATGGCGTTATGGGCCAGGATGGGGGTGATGAACGCCGGATCCTGGGTCAGGACAAACTCATGGTAAAGTTCGGGCACCATGGCCCCGGGAACATCGTCGGAACGGGGCGGTCGGGCGCCGGCGGCCGTCTCCACCGTGACGAGCCGGCAATCGGGCAACCATCCCCGGTAACGGCGGCGGGCATGACGCAGGAGATCGAGGAAGAGATGCTCCTCCCACCGATAAGGAACGCGGTGGAAGAGGAACCGACTGCGCAGATAGGGGAGGTCGAAACGGCGGCCGTTATAGGTCACCACCACCTTAAAACGGGGCAATTCCGCGGCCACTGCGGCCAGGACCGCCCGCTCTTCTTCGTAACGGCGGGCCAAAACTGGAGAAGGACCAGCCATTCCTCCCCGAGGGAAAGGAGTCCCACCAGAAATAGGGGGAGCGTGGGAGAGAGACCGGTCGTCTCCAGATCCAGGAAAACGAGCTCCGTGGGGTTAAAAAAAGCCAGGAGATCGCCGTCGTCCGCTCCCCGGATACGCAAGCGACGAACGTCTCTCGTTTCGATGGCCACGAGCAGTTGACGGGCCTGGGCTGCCCACCGCCCATGGGCCACCAGGTCCTCCAGGGAGTCGAAACCGAGTAGGCGAAGCCTTTCCGCCGTCTTTGGCCCCACCCCGTAGAGAAGTTGGAGGTTCCGTTTGAGGCGTTCCGGATCCACCGCCGGCCACCGGAGACCACCGGGATAAGATCGACGGATGAGATAGAAACTCCCCTCTGCCCCCCTGACCTCGGTGCCCTCCGGGAGCGAGGCCAACGGCGGCCCCTCTTGTTCGCCAAACCAGCGACCACAGGTGGACCGCCGTAGACGACCAGCCGGAGAAGCCATGAAGCGGGTAACCTCCTGTGCTTTATTACGGGTTTCATTCGGCAGCGGGGGAGGGATCTCCTGCCTGCCCCGTCCGGGCACCCTTAAAGCCCCAACGCCTCGCCCACGAGGACCACTTCCAATCGACCGGGACGCGGCGCGCGGTCGATGATCACCGTGTAACTGCAGATGCGCCCCTCGTGGCGGCAGTCATGGCACCGTCCGGACTGCGTGCAGGGGGTCCGCCGGGCGAGGCGATAAGCGTTCATCGGCGCCGCCACCTCTTTGGCCCGGTATAAAGCCGCCGAGAGGTCCGGTTCGATTTTATTGGCCCCGGCCACAAGCAGCACCCTGGCGGGGCCGAAGAGGATCGGCGCCACCCGGTTGCCGTAGCAGTCGATGAAGCCCAGCCGGCCGTCGGCGGAAAGGGCGTTGATCCCGGAAAGGAAGATGTCGGCGGTCAGGGCCCGGCGCTCGTAATCGGACCTCGTCGCCGCGGGCAGGTCGGACCGACCCCGGTCGAGGAGCTCCACCTTCCGCTGGCGCAGGGCCTCGATTAAGCCGAGTTCCACCAGGGTCCGCGAGCCACCGTAGCCCACCGTGGCTCCCTCCGGGATGCGGCTCAAAATATATTCCCGCGCCTCTTCCAGTCCTGGTCGGTACGAAGCCTCGATCTGGCGATCCCGTAACGCCTCCACCGTCCGTTCGGCGAGGCGGGACCAGAACCAGGCTCGTTCGGTATTCATACCACCACCCCTTCCTCGTCTTCCAAAGCCATGAAAAAAAGGATTTTACCCGAAGACGCCGAATTCTCCACCCATGAAAGGGATTCCTCGCCGGATAATCCTTCTTTTCCTCCCGGCGGCCTTCTTCCTCTTCGTGGTGAGCGGTGGTTGCGGTGCCCGGCCGGAACCGCTCCTCGTCCTGGTATACCACCGCGTGGATGAGGGTCCTTTCAATCCCGTCCCTTCCGTGACGCCCCGGGACTTCGCCCGGCAGGTGGCCTGCCTCCACCGTGCCGGCTACCAGAGCATTACCACGGCGGATCTCTATGCGTATCTACGCCGGAACCGCCCTCTTCCTCCACGGGCGGTCCTCTTCACCTTCGACGACGGGCGAGAAAGCGTCTACACCCACGCCCGCCCGATCCTGGCCGCCCGCGGGTATACGGCCACCGTCTTCATGATCACCGGCCGCCTGGGCCGACCCGGTTACCTTACCGCCGACCAATTACGGCAGCTGGCCACCATGGGCTGGGAGATCGGGGCCCATACGGTGCCCCATCCCCACCTGCCCGAGCTCACCACCTCCGCGGCCCTCCGGGAAATCACAGCCTCCCGCGTGGTCCTGGAACGACTCCTCGATCGACCGGTGGAGATCTTCGCCTACCCCTACGGTGACCTGGATCCACGCATTGCCGCCCTCGTCCACAGGGCCGGTTTTAAAATGGCCTTCGGCACCCGCCTCGGGACCCCGGAAGGCAGAAGCGATCTTTATGCCCTCGAACGCCTGACCATCCCCCGGCGGGGAGGACTCTTGCTCCTCCGTTTCGCCACCGCCGCCCCGTTTGGCCCGGCCCGACGGAACCTGGCCCGCTTGGCGAAGACGGCCGGATTCGTCAGGATCCAGGCGGCTTATTCCCGTCGCCTGGGCCGGCCCCGGCGTCCCCATTTTCCTTGGCTTCTTCCTCTTCTTTTTCTTTGAGGAGGAAATCGATCCTAGCCCGATAAAGGGTGAAGGTATCTTTCTCCACGGCGATGACGATCTCCTCCGCCTCCACCTTCTCATCCCCGTGGACGAGCCGGGGTGTGCCGGTAAGACGGAGCTCTTGCCGGGCATCGTCGTAGGCGATGGTTTCCGCCGTGGCCACGAACTCCGCGTGGATCATGGTGGCCTCGCCCCGGGCCGTGAACCGTTTGCCCTCGGCGGCGAAATCCAGTTCCTGACAGGTCAGACTGAAGGGTTCTTTGGTCACCTTACCCTCGGCGTCCTTTTCCTCCCGCCGGACGAGTTTCACCCTGCGGCGGAAGGTCCCCTCTTTCGTGCGCCGGAAATAGACGAGTTCTTCGGCCTCGACTTCCAAGCCCTCTTCGTGGAGACGGACCCCCTCCGTGCAATGGAGCGTGCCCGCGGTTTTGTCGTAGACCGCCCGGGAGCTCTCGATGGTCGTACTGCCATGGGTGATGAAAACGTTGCCTTCGAGGATCACCACCTCCTGGTCCTTCTTTTTGATCTGGCCGGTAACCCGGTCGGCACGGGCGCGGATTTCATCCGCCGCGGCTGCCGCCGGACTGAGATGGGAGAGAAGACCGACCATGAGGAGAAAAACCCACGCTCTCTTTTTCACAGGATAATCTCCACCCCCTCGGTACTCCCGAGGACCTCGAAGCCATTATCCTTTAATGAATAACGGATCTCTTCCCCTTTGAGCTTCCCCTCCGACCAACTTACCTCCGCCCCGCCGCGTAAAACCACCGTCTCGGCGGCGAGATCGATGGCCAGCTGCATGGCGCGGAAGCGCAATTCTTCGCCGGTCGCCTCCACCGGGCCTTCCGCCACCAGCTGTCGCCGGCGGAGGTCGGCCGTGATCCGTGGGGCCTGGAAAGAAAGATCTCCGGCCACCGCGCGTCCGGTCACCCCGTCTCCGGCCTCCAGGCGCCGGTTTAAAACGTAATACCGGAGATAACCGGCGGCGAAGCTCCAGGCCGGTTTACCCTCTTCATCATAGACCAGACCTTCCTTCACTCCGGTGGCCGTGATGAGCAGACCATCCACCGAGCGGAGGATCCTTTCCGCCTTAAACTCCCATTCTTTTTTCCCGTGGGCCCGCCCGATCACCCGGGTGGTCATAAGCCGCATGCCGGGTGGGACGGCCGGGGTCAATCCCCGGGGGCGTCCCCTGCTTTTTCCCACAGAAGTAGGAAGCGGCAGATCGGCCAGAAAAAGACCTAAAAGGCCGAGCACGAGGAGGAAGATGAACAGCATCCGTTCTTTCCGCTTACCGGCCATGGGCATCACGGCAAGAACACGGGCGGCGTGAAGTAAAAACCACCCGGCGCA
>JAAYXC010000282.1 GCA_012516115.1 Bacillota bacterium
GCTTGGCGTGGGGGCAGGAGGCGAAGAGCCCGTCGAGAAAAGGAGTATCGGCCAACGCCACGGCATTGCCTTCCCGCCGCGGGTTAATCCCCCAACCGTCGAGGATAATGAGGATAACCGGTCTGTAGGGCAATCAGGTTCACCGCTTTCTTTTTAAAAATATCGTCCAACTCTTGCCTGGGACCTTTTCCCCTCTCGCCTTTCCTTTTCCCTTTTGCCTTTCGCCTTTTCCCTTTCGCCTACTAAGCGTAGTACCGCACGATCGGCACGAACGACTCCGCCTTCAGGCTGGCGCCGCCGACCAGGGCCCCGTCGATCCCGGGGGAGGTCATGAATTCCTTGCTGTTTTCCGGTTTGACGCTCCCGCCGTAGAGGCTCCGGATGGCCTCCGCCGTGTCCCGCCCGTCCATCTCGGCTAAGGTCTCTCGAATGAGTCCGATGACCTCGGCGGCATCTTTTCCGGTGGCCGAATGGCCGGTGCCGATGGCCCAGATGGGTTCGTAGGCGATGACGATCGTACGGGCCTTCTCCCCGAGGGCGGCGAGCCCAGCCCGGACCTGACCCGTGACGAAGAACCGGGTCTGGCCGGCCTCCCGCTGGGCCAGGCTCTCGCCCACACAGACGATGGGAACAAGCCCGTGGGCCAGAACCGCCCTGGTCTTCCGGTTCACCGTCTCGTCCGTCTCGGCGAAATATGCGCGGCGCTCCGAATGGCCGATGATGACGTAACGACATCCCAAATCCACGAGCATGCGCGGGGAGACGGCCCCCGTGAAGGCCCCTTCGTCCTCCCAGTGGACATCTTGGGCGCCGAGGGCGATCCTCGTTCCGGCCAAAAGCGGCGCCACCGTGGAAAGGGCGGTGAAAGGTGGGCAGACGACAACCTCTACCCGTTCTTCGTCTTGTAAGGTCGTAACAAGGGCCGAGACCAAAGCCCTGGCCTCGGCCGTGGTCTTGTACATCTTCCAGTTCCCGGCGATGATCGGTCGACGCATCTTAAAAACCTCCTCGGTCAAAACAGGGGAAAGGGTAAAGGCAAAAGGCTAAATGGTTCCGTTCTTCCTGCCTTTTCTCGCTTCCCTCCGCGTAAGGCATCCCTTTTCCCTTTCCCCTTTTGCCTTTTCCACCTAACTTTTGCCTCACGCCTATTTATCCGTCAACACCGCCACGCCGGGCAGGACCTTGCCCTCCAGAAACTCCAGCGAAGCACCGCCCCCAGTGGAGATGTGGGTCATCCGGTCGGCGAAACCAAGCTGCTCCACGGCCGCCGCCGAGTCGCCGCCGCCCACGATGGTCACCGCGCCGGACGCGGCCATGGCCGCCGCGATGGCCTTGGTCCCCTCGGCGAACTGCGGGATCTCGAAGACGCCCATGGGCCCGTTCCAGACCACGGTCCTGGCCCCCTTGATCTCGGCGGCGAAAAGCGCCCGGGTCTCCGGCCCGATGTCCACGCCTTGGAGCGCGGCCGGGATGCGGTCCGCCGGCACCACCTGTATCACCTGCGGAGACTTGAGAGCGTCGGTCACCACCGTGTCCACCGGCAGAAGGAGTTTTACGCCCTTCGCTTCGGCGCGGGCCATCATCTCCCGGGCGAAACCGATGTTCTCCTCGTCCAGGAGCGAACGACCGATCTCATAACCTTTGGCCTTAAAGAAGGTAAAGGCCATGCCGCCGCCGATGATGAGGGTGTCGACCTTCTCCAGGAGGTTGGTGATGACCCCGATCTTGTCCTTGACCTTCGCCCCGCCGAGGATGGCCACGAAGGGACGCTCCGGCGCGGTGAGGGCTTTGCCCATGATCTCGAGCTCTTTTTGCATCAGGTAACCGGCCACCGCCGGATGGAGGAACTTCGCCACCCCGGCCGTGGAGGCATGGGCGCGGTGGGCGGTGCCGAAGCCGTCGTTGACATAAAGGTCGGCCAACGCGGCCAGTTCCCGGGCGAAGTTCTCGCCGTTTTTCTCCTCTTCCGGATGGAAGCGGACGTTCTCCAGAAGCAACACTCCACCCGCGGGGAGGGCAGCC
This sequence comes from Bacillota bacterium, assembly GCA_012516115.1. Taxonomy (GTDB): domain Bacteria; phylum Bacillota; class UBA4882; order JAAYXC01; family JAAYXC01; genus JAAYXC01. Next base: position 2,023 of record JAAYXC010000282.1, read on the forward strand.
ACCTTATCCCTGACGGCCGGACCGATGCAGTCTTCGGCCATGACCACGGGTTTGCCCAGAAGCCCGCTTAAGTGCTTGGCCACCGGCGCCAGACTGTATTTGGGATCCGGCCCGCCCTTCGGGCGGCCCAGGTGCGAGGCGAGAATGACCTTGGCTCCCCGGTCGGCCAGATCGCGGATGGTGGGGAGCGCCGCCCTGATCCGGGTGTCGTCGGTGATATTCCCCGCCTCGTCCATAGGCACGTTGAAGTCGACCCGGACGAAGACCCGTTTCCCCTTGACCTCCACGTCCTTCACGGTCATCTTGTTCATTCCCGTATCCTCCCTTCTTCCGATCGGGGGCCGCGGCGGGAAGCCGCGGCCCCGCTGGTTTTAGAGCCGTTTGGCGATGTAATCGACGAGATCGACCACCCGGCAGGAATAGCCCCACTCGTTGTCGTACCAGGCCACGACCTTCACCATCGTGCCATCGATGACCATGGTCGAGAGGGCATCGACGATGGAGGAATGGGAGTCGCCGTTGAAATCGCGGGAGACGAGCGGTTCCTCGGTATAGGCCAGGATCCCGCGGAGGGGACCCTCGGCCGCGGCCTTCAGGGCGGCGTTGACCTCCTCCACCGTGGTCGGCTTCTCCACGTCGCAGACGAAGTCCACCACCGAGACGTTGGGAGTGGGGACGCGCATGGCAAAACCGTTTAATTTTCCCTTGAGTTCGGGCAGGACCAGGGCCACCGCCTTCGCCGCGCCGGTGGTGGTGGGGATGATGGAAAGCGCGGCCGCCCGCGCCCGGCGGAGATCCCGGTGCGGGAGATCGAGGATCATCTGGTCGTTGGTGTAACTATGTACGGTGGTCATGAGCCCGCGCTTGACGGTGAACTTCTCGTGGAGGACCTTGACCACGGGCGCGAGGCAGTTGGTGGTGCAGGAGGCGTTGGAGATGACTTCGTGGAGCGTGGGGTTGTATTTGTCCTCGTTGACCCCCATGACGATGGTGATGTCCTCGCCCTCGGCCGGCGCGGTGATGACCACTTTCTTCGCGCCGCCCTTGCTGATGTGGTTGTAGGCGCCCTTTACTTCCTTACCCTTTTTGTTCACCCCGTCCATTTTTACGATGAAAAGCCCGGTGGACTCCACCACGATCTCGACGCCCAGGTCCTTCCAGGGAAGCAGGGCCGGATCCCTCTGGGAAAGAACCTTGATCTCGCGCCCGTTGACCAGAATCGCCTCGTCTTTCGCGGACACCTCGGCCTCGAAGATCCCGTGGACCGAATCGTACTTCAGGAGATGGGCCAAGGTCTTGGCGTCCGTGAGATCGTTTACCGCCACGACCTCAATGTTCGGGTTGCGCCGGAACGCGGCGCGGAAAACGTTGCGCCCGATACGTCCGAAACCGTTGATTCCCACTTTGACCGCCATTTTTCCTGCCTCCTATCGGTTTAAGCTTTATACGGCCTTGCGGCCACAGTCACCGCATCCATCTTTCTTTACCCGGCAAACCAATCCCTTCCGGTTCTCTAGCCCCCCTTTCGACCGATCTCGTGGTCGGCGCGGCCGCCTCTTTCCCGAGAAGCTGACGGGCAAGGGCCTCGTCGGTGA
>JAAYXC010000466.1 GCA_012516115.1 Bacillota bacterium
CATCCACACCTTCACAGTTAAGCACTGCATCTCCTACCGGTACCTTAAGATCGATTACAATATCCGCCACATCGCATAGGTTTTGACCACTGGCGTGGCGTGCCGGGGTATCCTTGGGGATCGCTGTAGAGAATTCCCTAGAGGTCAGGCCGATTACCGTGATGCCCCTCTTTTTGGCCTCGAGCGCTGCATCAATGGTGACCGAATTAATGCCATTGACATTTATAATTATTAACACATCGCCTTGACGCAAGCCGTATATATCGAGAAGTTTTGTTCCGTATCCCGGGGTACGTTCGATGATGGTGGTTCGGCGGGCGCCGTTAGCCAAGGAGAGACCGGCATCAAGCATGGCGTTGACCGGCTGTAAACTGCCGGCGCGGAAGAACATCTCCTCCGCCCCCATGAAGGAGTGACCACCACTGCCCAAGACATGAATCAGTCGTCCCTCCTGGATCTTATCGGCCAGAAGCGAGGCGGCACGTTGGATATCTGAATCCGATTCCGTGACTATCCGAGTCAAGATCTTCATAATAGCCTGATAGTATTCGTTTGTCATCGTCATTTTTATATTTTCTCCTTTCGGTCAAATGTAATATAGCATCACTTACTCGGTTCGACATAAGCCCCAAAAAACAGGTATTCCAGATAGTCTTGACCGGTATTTTTCATCGAGTGACGGGTGTTCCTGGGGACATAGATGAAGGTTCCCGGAGTGACCGGTATCTCGGTCTCCCCCACGATCGCGACGCCGGTTCCGGCCAAGACGTAGAAGCATTCCTCCTCGTTCTCGTGGCTGTTCGGCGGGTGGGCATGGCCCGGGGCAATCTTATGGCGCCCGGCGATCATGTAATCATTGTTGATTAGAATCCAGGACAGACCATCGGGATTGTTTGCCGGGTTCATCTCCGAAACGTTGCAGACAAAAGGTTTTCCCTTGCTCATAGTAATACCTCCATTCGGTTGCTGCGCATGGCGGGAATCGGGCTGGGCGCATGAGCCTTAGACCGGGTCTTTGAATTTATCCATAAATTTTTTTATTGACGCTTTGATACGGTGGTTCAATACCCTGTTCGGTCATCTTTTTCGCCGTCGTCGGCTTCGCCATTTAAACAGTACAACCCAAGACGTTATATACCACGCGACCTTCGACCATGGTCAAGACGATCTCAAAGTCGTCTCCGAAGACCACCAGATCCGCGTCCATGCCCGGGGCCAGCACTCCTTTCCGATTGGAGATCCCAAGGATGCGGGCCGGGGTAATGGTCATCATCTTGACTGCATCGAGGATGGGCACCTCGGCCAATCTTACCATGTTGCGGACCAAAAGGTTGGCGGTAGCGACACTGCCGGCAAAGGCCGTCCCGTCGAGGAGTTTGGCCACTCCATCTTCCACCAGACACAGAAGGCCGGAATCCTTGCCGCCGAGAACATACTGGCCTTCCGGCATGCCGGCCGCCCTCATCGCGTCGGTGATCAGAGCGATCCGGGACGGTCCTTTGATCTTATAGGCCAGTTTGAGGAGGGCGGGAGGAAGGTGCTTTCCGTCGGCAATTAACTCCACCGTCATTTCGTCGATCAAATAGGCGGCTTCTACTCCACCGGCTACCCGATAAAGATCGACCCGGTGGACTCCTTTCATCGAGGAGTAGAGATGGGTGGCATGGGTGTAACCGGCTTCCATCGCCTTGATGACCTCGTCGTAGGTGGCATTGGTATGGGCGATGGCGGCCAAGATGCCACGGCGTCTGAGTTCCGCTCCGAAGGCGAGCCCCCCTGGGATCTCGGGAGCGGCGGAGACACGAAGGATGTCTTGGGAATAGTCGAGCAAAGGCATGTATTCCTTTGGGTCTGGATTCTTTATGTATCGTGGATCTTGGGCTCCACGTTCACCCGGGGCAAAATAAGGTCCTTCGAGATGGAGACCGAGCAATTTAGCTCCGGGATAACAAAGTTTTTTGGCTTCGTTAAAGCAATCGATGACCTGATAAATCTCTTCGATGGAGGAAGCGACGGTGGTAGGAAGCATGGCCGTGGTACCACCTCGAGCATGGGCAGCGGCCATCTCTACCAAAGCTTGAGGTGATCTGTCCATGACATCGGCGTTGCCTCCGCCATGTACATGAAGATCGATGAAGCCGGGGGTAAGGTATCGACCCGAGACATCCACGACAAGGGCACCGGCCAGGATACGGGGGGTACCTTCACCCACTCCTTCGATCCGTGTACCTTCTATGGTTACCCATCCACGTTCGATCGAGCGGTATGGAGTAATGACCCGAGCGTTGGTGAAATAGATCCTTGGTTCTTCCATGAATTGTTTGTTCCTCCGCTTTTCTATTCTCTCTATTAGCCTTTGACCGCTCCCGCGACAAGCCCTGAGACTATCTGCCGGGCGAAGAGGAAGGAAAAGATTATGGCGGGCACGGTCGAAAGCGAGGCGGCGGCTTCCAGCGGCCCCCATAGGATCTGGAAATCTCCGAAGAAATCGATGAGTCCGGTAGGTATGGTTTTTGCGTCAGGAGTATTGGTGAATACCACCGCATAGAGAAGCTCGTTCCAGGCGGTAATGAAAGTGATGATGATGATAGCTACGATGGCCGGCATGAGGATCGGCAACACGACCTTACCTAAAGCTCTCAGTCGTGAGCATCCATCGACCTCGGCCGCATCGAGGAGCTCCTCGGGGAAGTTATCGAAAAAACCTTTAATAATCCAGATATTAAGGGGTAAAGTGATATAGATATATGCTAAAATCAGGATAGTATGGGTATTAATAAGATGTAATGTCCGCCCCATCATATAAAACGGAAAAAGCAGCGAAGCCGGCGGGATGGCTCGACTGGCCAAGATAAGAAAGAATAGGAACGTTCCGCTCCTAAATTTGTATTTGCTAAAACCGTAGGCGGCCATTACGGCAAGGCTGCAAGAGATGAGCACCGAAAAAAAGCTCACGATGACACTGTTCTTGACGTACGCGAGAAACGGCCGTTCGATGAAAGCATTTTTATAATTCGTCCAGGTAGGATCCTTTACCAACCATGCAGGTGGCCAAGAGTAGATCTCGTTCTCGGTCTTGAAAGAAGTAACGAACATCCAGGCGATGGGAAGGAGAGACCAGACGACGATAAAAGCGGCAAAGAAAACGAGGACGAATTTAAACGGAAGTTTTCTTTCGAGGCGGAGAGCGATGGTTTTTACATTCATGTGTTATCACCGCCAAGCAAGGAAGTATAAAGAGCAGTAATCCCCAGGACCAGTACGAGCAGGGCCATAGAGAGGGCGGCATTATAACCGAAATCCAGATTAGTCAGCTTTTCGCGGAGTAATATGGCGAAGACCTTGGTACTTAACCCCGGGCCCCCCCGAGTGATGGTAAACGGTATATCGAAATCCCTAAGGGAATAGATAGTCCTAATGAGGAGGCAGACAAAGATTGGTGTTCTAAGCAAAGGCATGGTCACATAACGAAATTTTTTAAAGCCATTGGCCCCGTCGATCGCGGCTGCCTCATAGAGTTCCCGGGGGATGTTTTGGAGTCCGGCGAGAAGGATAAGGGTGATGAAAGGAACGGTCGCCCAGGCCATGGTGACGATGCACGAGAGCATCGCTAAGCGGGGTTCGCCGAGCCAATTAAGAGGCCTGCCGATCAGTCCGAACTTTAGGAAGAGATAATTGAAGACTCCTGTTTCGGTATTGAACATCCATTTAAAGGTAACACCTGCCGCGACCCAAGAGATCATATAGGGGACGAGAACGATTACCCGCATGAGGTTTCTCGTCCTTTGACCGACTCCGTCTAAAAAGAGGGCAAATAGCAAACCCATAAAAAGTCCGAGAAAAGTTCCTCCTAATGAATAGACCAGGGTATTCTTAAAGACTTGGTGGAATTCGGGATCGTTGAGGAGCCGCCAATAGTTGGTGAGCCCTATAAAAGCCCCTCTTTTCCCATAGAACCAGTCGAAGAGACTGGTATGGGCGACGTAAAAGGTAGGGAAGATCACCGTGCCCAGGATGAAAAGAAGACTAGGTGCCACAAGAATCACGATCTCCAGAATCCTGGCTCGGGTGTAGCCCCGCATCTTTGATGTTCAACCCCTTTAGAAACGACGCTTTATGGTCGTCGTTTATCTCTACATTGATTATGGGGCAGGGCGGGGTAAGCCCCACCCTGCCTTTTATGCTCCGGTGACGTGCTTCGTTCGGGTTTGAAATCATTTTCCCCTAGACTTGATAAAGGCCAGTATACGCGCTGCAGCATGGTCTAGAGTTTCTTTAGGCGTGGTATTTCCGCTGAGCGCATTGTTTATCTCGGTCCACCACATTCGGTCGATCTGGTCTTGGTTGATGTAGTGTTCGACTTCGGCGATCTTTGACGAATCGCGCAAGACTTTCATGATCTCGGTCCATTTCTCGAGGGTAAGATTAAAGGCTGCCAGGGCGTCGCTCGGCGGATTCTTTACTAATGGATGATCGTAAGCGTTAGGCATTAAGGCGACATTGCCGGGTTCGTAGATCATTTCCTCGATCTGCCCTTTGGCGCTGGCATAGAAGGAGATGAAGTCCATGGCCCAATACTTGTTTTTCGAAGCCTTGTTGAGGTTGAGCGGAGTAGTGATGTAGGTAGTCGATTCGCGTCCGCCTTCAAAGGTGGGGAGAATGGAGATGGCCCATTTGCCTTTGATGGCCGAACCGGGAGCATCGAGCTCCTTTATCATAAAGGTAGTGGTCACGGCCATCGCGGCTTTACCGGATTTAAAGGCCATGAGCACGTCACCGGAGCCATAGGTGTTTACACCGGGGGGAGAGATCTTATATTTGTTACGGAAATCACAGATCGTCTGGAGGGCCTTGACCATTGCCGGGCCGTTGACCGTCACGCGCCCCTGTTTATCAAAAAGTCCGCCGTTTAACTGGTGGGCCAAGGTCTGAACGAAGTGACCGAATTCCCATTCGGGCAGGCCGGCATGGACGATCCCCCATTGGTCCACGTTGCCGTCGCCGTCTTTGTCTACGGTGAGCTTCTTGCCCACCTCGATGACTTCTTCCCATGTCTTCGGCGGCCTTGTCAGACCTGCTTCCTTAAGGAGAGCGGTACGGTAGTAGAAAACCTGGAGCATGTTCCCGCCCGGAGCGCCGTAGATCTTGCCTTTGTAAATACAGGTAGCCTGAATATCTTTAGGATATTGGGCAATGGCCTCTTCGATCGCTTTACCCTTCAAAGGTTCAAGCCATCCTGCGGCCGCGAAGTCGATGGTCCAGAAGTCGGAGCCGGCGATCACATCGATGCTCGGATCTCCAGTAGAGAGGACGGTAACGATCTTATCGTAGATGGGGGGAAACGCCATTTCCAAGACATTAACTTTAATGCCGGTCTTTTTTTCCCAGGCCTCGATAGCACGAGCATTACCAGGATCTCCGGAGAGAGCACCCATGTTGAGGTAGGTAATGGACTTTGGTTTGGCCGGTTCGGCACCTTTGACGCCAGAAAGAACCAAAATAAATAAGAAGAAAAACAAGAGGGATACCCGAAAAGTTTTACGTCTGGCAGTCATTTTTCTGGACCTCCTTGTCTATTTTTCCTTTATTCAAAAC
>JAAYXC010000283.1 GCA_012516115.1 Bacillota bacterium
GAACCGAGCAGAGGATTGGTGACCTCGCGCGGATCCCACCGGAGCGTGGCCCCGTCCACTTCCACGAACGGTGCCTTCTCCCGGAAAGGTGTGAAGGGAAGGGCCTTGGCCTCCTCCAGCACCAGTCTGGCCACGGTGGTCTTGCCGACGCCCGGCGGTCCGTAAAGGATCACATGCTGGGGATAGGGCGAGGCCAATTTGGCGAGGAGGGCCTTCACGGCCCGTTCCTGTCCCACCACCTCGGCCAGGGAGGAAGGACGGATGATCTCCAGCGCGGAACGGGCCAGAGAAACGCGGTCCATCTCCTCCAGCTCGGCCAGTTTCTTCAGGGTTACCGGCGTCTCCGGCCCGGCCGCCTCCTTCAGAACCTGGAGTTTGATGTCCTTGACGTATTCTTCGTGACGTTCTTGCATGCGTTCGGCCACTTTGCGCTCGATCTTTTCTTCCACCGTGCGCCGGGCCACGAGATCGGCGATTTCGTCCTCGATCTCTTCCAGGACGGCTTTAAGATCGCGTCGGTGGGGGAGGGCGTCGATGGTGGGGTCCTCGTAAACCAGGCGCTGGAGGGCCAGGACCCTTTCTTCCAGCACTTTGGAACGCATGAGGCCCAGGGCTTCTACCTTACCGGCCTTGAGGACGAGTTTGTCCGGGCCGTAGAGGTTGGCGAGCATGGTAAAAAGCGCCGTCACCTGGCGCTGGAGTTGCTCGTAGTCCTGAAAACGATGGGGTAGCGCCGCCGTCTGGTCTTCGCGCGCTTTGGGGCGGGAAGATCGCGCGGGGACTCCTTTTGTCATGATGTGCTCCTTTCGGCGTTTTGTTTTTATATTAACGGTTTTACCGGGCCGGTTGTTTCTATTCTTCGGGGAGGACTTCCACCCGGACCTCGGTGGAGACGCCGTGGTGGAGTTTAATGGGCACGCGATAGAAGCCCGTTTTTTTTATGCTTTCGACCAGTTCGATCTTTTTGCGATCGACTTCCACCCGGGCGGCGTGCCGGATGGCCTCGACCACGTCTTTGGCGGTAATGGCGCCGAATAAACGGCCGGACTCGCCGGCCTTGGCCTTGATGACCACCCGCAGGCCCTCGAGGCGGGCGGCCAGAGCCCGCGCCTCTTCCACCTCGCGGTATTCCTGTTGTTGTCGACGGGTCCGTTCCTCCTCCAGGGCCCGGAGATTGGCCTCCGTGGCCGGGACGGCCAGGCCTTGGGGGCATAAGAAGTTGCGGGCATAGCCGTCCGCCACTTCTTTGATCTCTCCTTTTCTACCCAGGCCTTTGACGTCTTGTTTCAGGACGACCTTCACGTGCGTTCACCCTCCCCTCGGCCGGCCAGGTGGCGAAGGAATTCCGAGATGTCACCGTACCATTGTTCCAGTTCGTGCTGGTTCTCCAGGCTGGCCTGGAGCCTGGCTCGGATGGCGGCCTCGAGGCGGGAAAAACCATAACCGAGCCTTTTGGCCAGAAGGTACGAGGAAATGACCACGGCCGCCAGGCTGTCTTTGGCCGCCTCTTCGTTCTCTTTTACCAGGGCCCGTAAGAGTGAGTCCGCCTCGTGCACCAGCTCCGCCTGGAGCCATTCGATGGCCCTGGGGTTACGGGCGATGTCGATATCGAGACCGAACCCGGGCAAGGTCGCCACCCCCCAAGATTTCGGCTAACGGTTGCTCGCCCCATAAGCGCGAAGAGAGGCCACCAGCCTCTCTTCGGGAAAAGAGAAAACATCCCGCCTTAATCGGTGGTAAACGGCAAAAGGGCCACGTGTCGCGCCCGTTTGATGGCCACCGTGAGTTGACGCTGGTGACGGGCACAGTTCCCGGAGATCCGGCGGGGGAGGATCTTCCCCCTCTCGGTGATGAACTTCCGGAGACGGGCGACTTCTTTATAATCGACCTTCTCGATCTTGTCCATGCAGAAAGAGCAGACTTTTTTCTTGGGTTTGCGGCCGCGTTCCCGCCGGGCCGTAGTGGTCGTCATTTCGTTTTCACCTCGTTTACGATATTTCCCTGTTTTCGTTCATCGCGCCCGTGGCGGGCAAAGTTCGTTCATTCTCCCGTAATCGTCGGCATATTACGCGAAGGTTTTACCCACGCACGAGATACCATGGCGCTAGAAGGGGAGATCGTCCAGGTTCAGATCGCCCAGGTCCTCGATTTCTTCTCCGGCCGGAGCTTCGGCCACCCGTTCCGGGGCCGGGCTTTCTTTCGGACGGTCCAGAAAACGGATGTGGAGGGCGATCACCTCCGCCGCCTCCCGGCGCAGGCCGTCCCGGTCATACTGTCGGATCTGGAGACGACCTTCTACCAGGATGAGGCGGCCCTTTTGCAGGTTATTGGTACAGGTTTCGGCGAGTTTTTCCCAGGCGACGATATTGATGAAGTCCGCCTCCTGACCGGTTCCCTGCGCCGTGGGGAGGCCACGGTCGACGGCCAGCCGCATGCTGCATACGGCTTTCCCGTTTGGCGTATAACGGAGTTCCGGATCTTTGGTGAGCCGTCCCACCAGGATCACGCGGTTAAACATCGGCCTCCCTCCTTAAACTCTCCGGGCACCCTGGAAGTCTCTCCACCTTAATTCTCGTCCAGACGCACGATCAAATGACGGAGGACTTCATCCGCGATCCGCATGAGCCGGTCCAGTTCCCGCCCGGCATCGTGCGGTGCCCGGAAGGTGGTCAAGACGTAAAATCCCTCCGGTTGGTCTTTGATCTCGTAGGCCAGCCGCTTCCTCCCCCATTTATCGGTCTTGGTCAC
>JAAYXC010000284.1 GCA_012516115.1 Bacillota bacterium
CCCTTCACGGACAGGACGTCTATCCCGGCTCCGTCGCCCACGCCGAACCGAAACCGGATCGGTCCGGGAAAAGCCAGACCGAACCGGTCGGCCACCCGGACGAGGGCATGCTGGAGTTCTTCCTCCAGTTCGGCCTGGATGGGCAGGATGAGCCGCATGGCCTCCCTGGTCAGGACCACGTGGTACTCGGACGGGGCCCATCGGGACCCGCCTTCCGCCCTCCCCCGGCGTTCCAGCTCATCGGCCAGGCGACGGAGGATGGATGCCGGCAAGTCTTCGCTTTTCCGGCCGAAGACTCCTTCGATCAGTTCTTCGAGCAGACCCTCTAACTGGTCGAGAAACCTCACCGTCGGCCCTCCAGTTCTTCCGCTCGCAGCTGCCCGCAGGCGGCCAGGAATTCCACTCCGCGCGGGCGTCTTACGGTGACGTTAAGTCCGGTCGCCGCCAACCGGTGACGGAAACGTTCTATCTCCGCGGCGCTGGGCGCACGGAAGGCCACACCGGGGACGGGGTTCCACGGGATGAGATTGAGGTGCACCTTCATGCCCCGGCAGAAATCAACCAGGCCGGCAGCATCCCGTTCTCCGTCGTTAACCCCCGGGATCACCACGTAGGCAAAGGTAATCCGTCGGCCGACGCGCAGAAAATACTCCAGGCAGGCTTCCCTGAGCGCGGCCAAAGGATAGCGCCGGTTAATGGGCATGAGGCGATCCCGCAGCTCGTCTCGTACGGCATGGAGCGAGACCGTGAGCTGCCACTGCCGACCATCTGCGGCCAGACGGAGGATCCCGGGCGGTAGACCGCAGGTGGAGATGGTGAGATGGCGGGCGGCAATCCCCATCCCGTGCTCCACACCCATCAGCCGGAAGGCTTTTACGGTGGCCTCGTAATTGGCCAGGGGTTCGCCCTGACCCATGGCCACCACGTTCGTTATCCTGAGACCAACGGCCCGCCGGACGGCCAGAACCTGCCCCACGATCTCCCCGGCGGTGAGGTTGCGTACCAGCCCTCCTTGCCCGGTGGCGCAGAAAGCGCAGCCCATCCCGCACCCCACCTGGGTGGAGACGCAGACCGTCCGGCGCGGCCCCTCGGGGATGTAAACGCTCTCTATCGTTTCCCCATCCACCATCGCGAAGAGGAACTTCTTCGTCCCATCCGCTCCTTCCCGACGAGCCTTCTCCCGGGGCAGGCCCACCTCATAGCCTTCATCCTTCAACGCTTGACGGAGGTTCTGCGGGAGAGCGGGCATCGCCGCCAGGTCCGCCACACCGCGGCGATACAGCCAATCCATGACCTGACGCGCACGGTAGGGCGGTTGGCCGTGTTCTTCCATGAGCCGGACGACTTCTTCATAGTTTAATCCCAAAAGAGGAGCGATGCCATACTCCTCCTTCCAAACCCGGCTTTTAAGCTCCGTCCGTCTCCCGAGCGACGAGCGACCAGCGACGGAACTGCGTATTTTCTTAGGCGCAAGTGAAAAAAAGCCCGCTCGCCTGGAGCGGGCCGGCTCCCTCGATCTATTCTAGGCTAAACGGGCTTCCAAACGCAAGTAGTCCACCACCTTGGCGATGAACTGGGCGGTGGTGGGAAAACGCCCCCGCGCGTTTTCACCGGTAAAACCGAAGAACTTCTAAATGTATTCCGGGTTCCCCCGTTGCCAGCCGACTTCGATGGCGTGACGGATGGCCGATTCGACCCCGCTCGTCGTGGAACGGTATTTCTCGGCAATGCGCGGATAAAGGTTTTTGGTTATGTTACCAAGGAGTTCCACCTCGCGAACCCCCATGATGATGGCCTCCCGGAGATAAGCATAACCCCGAAAATGAGCTGGGATTCCCATTTCATGAAAGATCTTCGTTACTTCCAGCTCCAGCTCGGGCACCGTCCATTCGCGGAAACGGGGGCGGGGCGGCGGCACCGCGGCCCGGAGGTGGCCGGCCTCCTTGTTCTTGGCGAACTGGCGAATGCGATCGAAGAGCGTATTGACATCGAACGGTTTGACCATGTAATAAGAGGCGCCCAGGGAGATGAGACGCTGGATCATGCTTTCCTGTTCGAAAGCGGTGAGGATGACCACCTTGGGTTGGAAATCAAGCTCCATGGCCGCCAGGCGCTCGAGCACCCCGATGCCATCCAGATAAGGCATGGTGATGTCGAGAATGATCACATCGGGCTTCGTGGCCGGGATGGCCGCCAGGGCTTCTAGCCCGTCATAGGCCAGCCCGGCCAGTTCCATATCCTCTTGCAGTTCTATGTGCTCCTTCAAGGCCGCACAGAGGTCCTTATTGTTATCGACGATCAGGACGCGGATGGGTTTTTCGGACAACGCGAGTCCCTCCCGTCATGCCCGTCAAGCTAAAGCTGGACTATTTATTTTCGACGAGGAGAAAGCCGATTCCTTTCGTGCCGGTAAAAGATCTACCTTCCACTGGCAGCGGTTTCTTTTTTTCCTTCCATCGGTGCTTCCAGACTCATGAGGATGATATCTTTCCAATCTTTACCATAATGCCGACGCAAAAGACCTTCCCGACGAAAACCGTTTTTTTCGTAACACCGAATGGCCCGGCGATTGAAACGGTAAACTTTGAGGTAAAGCCGACGGAGCCCGAGGTAACCGAAGGCCAGGCCCAGAAGGGTTCTCACCGCATCGGTGCCGTATCCTTCGTTCCACCGATCCTTTTCGCCGATCCTGATTCTGAGCTCGGCTTCCCCTCGTCGCCAGGAGATATGATCGAGTTCCAGATCGCCGATCAGGCGTCCCTGATGATCCTCGATGGCGAAGAGACGATAACATAAGCTGGGAACGTTCCGGGCAAACCAGGCCTCGCATTCCGGAAGGGTCTTCGGAAGGTCGGAATCCACGTAATACTGGAGTTCGGGGGCGTTGTTCCACCGGACCATGCTGGCA
>JAAYXC010000004.1 GCA_012516115.1 Bacillota bacterium
GAATAAAGAAAAACATCCTTGTCTTCATCGGCCGGTCCGCTCTTCGTCTCCTCCAGGTAGTCTTCAGTCAGGGGAAAGCTGAGGTCCAATTCGTATTGGTCGAGACACCGGACACAGGCGGCCCGGAGACGAAGCTCGACGCGGCCCTCGGCATGGAGGAAACGTCCGGTATTGGTCACCGTCACCCGCACCGCGGCCGGTCCTTCGGATCTAAGCCCGGGGGCCAGCTCTTCCGGCAGGTCCACCGTGCCTTCGGTCGAAAGAGAAGCTCCTTTTTCTTGGCTGATGGACGTGATATCTAATTTCATTGGCTTAATTCACCGTGTTTATTATATCGGCCGATGGGGGGGTTGTCAACTGTAGGAGGATCTTAGCGCCGTGTCAAGCTATTTATAAAAATCCGGACTAAAACTTAGTGGACCTTGATCACCTTGTCCCCATCCACAAGATAATCCAGAAGAGGGCGAGGAGGAAGCGGACCTTCCCCGCCTGCCGGCGGGCCATCTCTGCCAGGCGCGCGGAGGTAACCCCCAGGCGGACGAGGAGGATGAGGAGAAAAAGGGGAGCGATGAAGAGGAGATTATAGAGGAGGAGGTAACCGAAGGCGGAAAGCCATGGTGCATTTCCTTCCCACAGGACGGCCACCAACCGGCGGGGTTGGTTATTTGGGCAAGATAGCCCTAGGCGTTCAGTTCCAGGGTGGTCCGCCGGCCGTAGGGCCCGACGACGGCGTGGGGTTGCCGAAGGAATCACGTTCGATAGTGGTGAGGTTGCCGTCGGCGTCCTCGATCCCTATTAGGCGGCCGGCGCCGTCATAATGAATGAAAGACGTGGATGGTGGCTCCGGTCAGAGCGTTAATGGTGCCAAGATGCCGGCCGACCGCATTCAACCGGTATAGGGCGCTACCGTCCGCGGAAGGAACGAGAAATTCGTTGGCGTCGTAACCCGACAGGACCGGCCGCACCAGATAGAGATGGCCGGCTGATGACCGGCGGAGTGGTATCCAACTTCCGTGAGCTTCTTTTCTTCTTCGGTGTTCCAGGCCGCATCCACCGACCAGTAGGCGATCTCGTCGGGAGATGACGATCTCGGTCCCGCTTCGGACCGGGCCGTTATTGATCCGGTAGTATGTAGCCGCCACGCCGCTTCCTTCATCGGTGGCGGTAAGATGTATCGTCACCGGTTTATTTACCCACTCGTGCTCGTGTTCGTAATCGTGGCTCGTCACCGGCGGGGTGGTGTCCTGCGCCGGCGGACGTTCAACCGCGACGAGGATATCGTCTATCCCCACCGCTTGATGCCGCCGCGCGGCGCGGTAGGCGAAACAAAGTTCGGCGAAGTCGAGATAGGTGGCATCACGGAGCGAGAAGGCTTCTTTCCCGGCACAAAGAACCCGGACCTCTCGCCCCCCGTGGGCGGGGGTGAGGACCATCCGGAAGGTGTGCCGGCCGCGGAGGGGACTCTTGAAGAAGGCCTTCTTGAGAAGGGCTTCGTGGGGCCGTCCGTCTTTGTAGAAGGCGAGGTCGAAGCCTTCTTTCCCCCGGCGGGAAGGGGAGATGGCCAGGCGGTAAGAATCGTGGTTTTCCGCAAAGTGGTGGGGCTTTTTTATTCGTGGTCTTCTCCATCCTCATTTTTAAAATCATTCCCTCGTGGTCCCTACCAAAGGCCCCCCTTGGAGGCGTAAAGGTAATTCAAGCCCGCAGCACCGGAGCAACTTTTCATCGCCAAGGATTTCCCGGCTGGGGCCCTCGGCGGCCACCGTTCCCGCCGCAAGAATGATGGTCCGCGGACAGAGCTCCCAGGCCAGGTCAAGATCGTGGGTGGCCACGATCTTCGTATGGGTAAACCCCCGAAGAAGTTCGATCAGTTGCCGCCGCGCCCGCGGATCGAGGCCGGCGCTGGGCTCGTCCAAGAGCAAGACGTCGGGCAGGCCGGCCAGGACCGCCGCCAAGGCTACCGCACGCTTCTCGCCGTGGGAGAGCCGGTAAGGAGGACGAGGCCGGAGATGGCTTACCCCCACCTGTTCCAGGACGGAATTCACCAATTCCTTCACCTCGTCGGGTGGGACACCCATGTTTACCGGAGCGAAGGCCACTTCTTCGAATACGGTGGGCATGAAGAGCTGGTCGTCCGGGTCTTGGAAGACGAGGCCCACCCTCCGCCTGATCTGGAGGATGTTCTTGCGGGTGACCGTGATCCCCCCTAAGCGGACCCTGCCGGTCTGCGGGAAAAGGAGGCCTGCCAGATGCAGAAGGAGGGTGGACTTCCCCGCGCCGTTGGCGCCGATCAGCGCCACGGATTCCCCATGGGTGATCCGAAAAGAGAGGTCCCGAAGCGCTTCCGTACCGTCGGGGTAACTATATTTTAAATCCTCTACTTCAATAATATGGTGACTCATCGCGTCCCTCCCAGGACCAGACCACCCAAAAGGGCGGCCAGATCGACGCAACGGGCCAGAAGAAAGAATATCGTCCAGGTCGAGACGTAAAGGAGATCCTTCCCCGTCCATTTACGTGGCGGTCCGAACGAGGGAAAGACCCCGTTGAATCCCCGGGCCACCATGGCCAAATAAAGGCAATGGGCACGGGCGTAAGTCCGCCAGAGAAAAGGCCCGATCAAATGGCCCCATTCCCGTAACCGGAGTCCTCTTCCTCCCGCCCGGAGGTTATGGGCCCGCACCAGCCGGGCCGCTTCTTCCAGGGTTAAGTAAGAATAGCGATAGACAAAAAAGAGGACCGAGGCAAAGGGGCGAAAAAGCCGCCATCGGGCCAAAAAAGCGCAAAAGGGAACGAAACCGCCGGTGGCGACGAAACTCAAGGCGGCGCTCACCGAAAGAAAGAAGCGCAAGAGCAGCGAGGCGGCGGAGATCCACCCGGCCGGCAGGAAAAAAGGGCCGAACCGGACGAGGGGCGCGCGGATGAAGAAGAGATCGGCCAATGCAAAAAAAAGGACGAACGGGGAGACGACGAGCAGGCGTGCCAAGACGAAACCCAAAGGGAGATCGGCCAGGAGGAGGGTGAAAGCCGGGTAAACGACCAGAGGCATAAGCCCCGTTACTTCATAACGGGGAAAAGAGGCCACCACCGTCACGAAGACGGCGGTGGCAAGGAAATTGGCCCCGGGATGAAGGCGATGGATGAAGGTTTCCCCGGCCGCCAGATCCTCCAGGCGGTGAAGGTCGTAAAGCGCGTTTTCCAGGACGGACATGGCTTTAAAACCTTTAAGAAGAAGGAAGGCTGCGGCGTTTGCGAAGCAGCCGTACCACCGTTCCAAAGAGGACGGTCACCGCCCAGGTCAACGCGGCCCCCAAAAGCCCCGCCACCGACGTCCCGGGGTCGATCTTCGGCCAGGTTTCCCCTTCGGCGGCCGCCTCTTCTGAGGAGGTCTTAAAACTATAGTCGGGTAAAAGGGCCACCCGCCGTTGAAGTTCGACCAAGGCCGTATGAACCCGGGAAGAGGCCTCCAGTTCTTCTTTTCCGGTTACCCTCAGAATCGACCATTCCAAGCCGTCCGGATGGGTGGAGGCGAACCAGGAGGCCACCCCGCCCAAGATAAGGGCGGCCGCAAGAAAGCCCACGAGCACCGGCCGGAGAGAACCCGGACGGGGGGTTTTCTCTTTTCCCGGCCCCTCCAGGAGTTCCGGCCTGGCCTTCCGGATGAAGGCGATCAAGGCGGTGGTGGCCAAGCCTTCCACGAGGCCGATGGCCAAATGGATCGGTTGCATTAAAAGAACGAAGGTACCGAAGGGAAGGGCGGTAATACCGGAGAGCTTTGTTTCCACCACCACGCCGAAAGCCCCGAGTTGGAGGGCGACGACGGCCGCCAAAACGGCGGCCAAACCTTGGCGGGAAGAAGTGGCCTCTTTCTGTATCATCCGCCGGTAGATCAAGGGATAAGCCACGAAACAGGAGAAGAAACCGAGGTTAAAAATATTGCCCCCTAAGGCCAGAATCCCCCCGTCGGCGAAAAAGAGGGCCTGGATGACCAGGATCGCGGCCATGGTAAGAAAACCGGCATACGGGCCGAGGAGGATGGCGAGAAGGAGCCCTCCCCCGAGATGCCCGCTCGAACCGGTAAGCGGGATGGAGAAATTGATCATCTGAGCGGCGAAGACGAAGGCGCCTAGCACCCCCATAAGCGGGAGTTTATCCTCCGCTTCCGGCTCGAGCTTGCGGACGGAATAGGCGGCCAAACCCGCCGTGGTCGCCCACATCACTCCGCCCACGGCTGGCGAGAGCAAGGCATCCGCCATATGCACCGGCCCCATCTCCTTTCGTGTTACCTTTTGCTTAAAAAGTAACACAGGAGAAAGGAGCTGTCAAGCTTTCCCGCCCGGCTGGTTTTTAAACAAGAACTTCCAAAATGAGACATTTTAAATACTCCGTCTCCGGCACCCCGAGGAGCACGGGATGATCGGCGGGATGGCCCCGGCGGGCGAGGAGCCGCAGGCGACGGCCGGCATCGGCCGCGGCCGCCTGGACGACCTCTTGGAAGAGGGGGTAAGATACATGGTGGGAACACGAGCAGGTGACCAAGATCCCGCCCGGGAAGAGGAGGCGGAGGGCGCGGAGGTTGATCTCTTTGTAGCCGCGGAGGGCCTCCTCCACCCGGAACTTGCTCTTGGTGAAGGCCGGGGGATCGAGGATGACGAGGTCGTACTGCCGGCCCTCCTCCACCGCCGCGCGGAGGAAGTCGAAGGCATTGGCGGCCACGAACTCGCACCGGTCCGCCAAACCGTTCAAAACAGCATTCCGTCGGGCTACCTCCAGGGCCGCCTCGTCGAAGTCCACGCCCAGGACCTCGTCCGCCCCGGCCAGGGCCGCGGCCAGGCCGAAGGCGCCGGTGTAACAGAAACAGTCCAAGACCCGCCGTCCCCGCGCCAAAGCGGCCGCCGCCGCCCGGTTTTCGCGCTGGTCGAGAAAGTGGCCGGTCTTCTGGCCATGATGGAGGTCGACCAAATAACGTAACCCGTTTTCCTCCACGATTACTTCTTCGGGGACCGTGCCGTAGACCGTTTCTTCGCGGGGCGAAAGCCCCTCGTTCTTGCGGCCCGTCCCCGTGCTCCGCTCCCTGATCCCGGCGGGACGGAGAAGCTCCACCAGCAAGGAGAGGATCGTCTCCCGCCGGACCTCCATGCCCATGGTCAAAAACTGCACGACCAGGTATTCACCGTAGCGGTCGACGACGAGCCCCGGGAGGAGATCCCCTTCGCCGTAGACCAGACGCACGGCCGCCAGATCCGGACAGGCCCTTTGCCGGTGGGCCAGGGCCACCTCCAGGCGCCGCCGGAAGAAAGCGGCGTCCACCGTTTCTTTTTTTCTGGTGAGGATTCGCGCCACGATCTGGGAAGCCGGGTTATAATACCCACGACCGAGAAACCGGCCGCGGGCGTCGAACACGTCCACCAATTCCCCCGGGGCCACCCCCTCGGGGAGGCCGGCCACCTCCCCCTCGTAGACCCAGAGGTGGCCGGCGCGAAGCCTTTCCTCGCGGCCGCGTTTGAGCCTTAGTTCGGCCGGTTTTTCCAAGTCCATTCCTCCTTCGAAGTATAACGGTGCGAGCTTGGACATGGAAATAATAAAAAGTCTTTGTCGTTAGTCCCGTCTTTCCTGCCGTCCATTTCACTCCCCTTTAGCGGAAGAAGCGGCCGCGCTCCTTGCCGTAAGCCCTAAAAGCATCTGTGAGTGGCTCCGGCAAGGAAAACTCAAAGGGGTCAGGGCGGGAAGGCTCTGGCGGATAAGAGAGCACTTGGAGGCATTTTTAGATCCTTTAGTCCATGCCCTGGAAACGGCGCCGGAAGATGATGAGCCATTAACGGAAGAAGACAAAAAGACCATTGCCGAAGCGGGAACGGCCATCGCCCAGGGCAAGACCAAGCCTTGGGAACGGGTTAAAAGGGAAATAGACCTATGAGGCTGGAGGTAACGGAGCAGACCCCAAAAGACCTGGCCGGCCTGGATAAAAAAACGTAAAGACAGATCCGGAGCGCCCCTAGATAGGCTTCTGGGCTATCCCCAGGCCGTAGACTTAAAGAAACCCAAACACAGCTAAGATATATGGCGGTTGAGGTCGGAGACTGGCGGATAATCCCGCGACTTGACCGCGAGCAAGGAATACTTTGTCGTGCTCCGGATAAGGAACAGACGGGATGCCTATCGTCCTTAATCCAAAATCCAAGACAAACCTCGCCGCAGGCTCTCCCTATTTTCATAGGTCCGGTCTTGTTTTTTTATTTTACCGTCCCCGCGCGGCGATGTCGCGGGCGACAACGATGCCGCTCACCGAGGCCTGCATCAGACCGCGGGTGATCCCGGCCCCATCGCCGATGGTATAGAGGTTGGCCACCGGCGTCTCGAAGTTCTTCCCCACCTTTACCTTGGAGGAATAGAACTTCACCTCGACCCCGTAAAGAAGGGTATTCCGGCCGTAGATCCCCGGAACGATGTTCTCGAAAGCGCGCAGGGTCTCGACGATGGAGGTAAGGTAACGGTGCGGCAGGACATAGCTCAAGTCTCCCGGCACCGACGTTTTGAGAGTGGGAATGGTAGTGGATTTCTTCAGCCGGTCCCAGTCCGTCCGGCGCCCCTTAAGCAGATCCCCCAGACGCTGGACCATCACTCCGCCACCGGTCAACATATTGGCCAGGCGGGCAATATAGCGACCGTAGCGGATCGGTTCCTTGAACGGCTCGGTGAAACGGGTCGAGACGAGAAGGGCGAAATTGGTGTTGGGCGTCTTGAGCGCGGGATCGGCGTAGCTATGCCCGTTGACCACGGCGATCTCCCCGTCGTAGTGCTCCTCGGAGACCACC
>JAAYXC010000285.1 GCA_012516115.1 Bacillota bacterium
GGTTTCGGCCCGCTCTTGGGCTTGTTGGCCAACCTGCTCGTCCTCCTTCTTTTTTTGGCCTCCACCCTCGCCAACCTGGCCGTCTATATCCAGACGATGAAGATCTTCTTCTTCCGCGAGACTCCGGCCTGGGTCCTCACGACCTTCCTGGTGGCGCCGGCCCTTTATCAGGTGACCAAGGGCCTCAAGGTCGTCGCCCGCTTCGATACCTTCGTCTACCTGGCCCTCCTCTTCCTCCTGGCGATGATGGCCAGTAACCTCCCGAAGGCCGAGGGGAGCTTTCTTTTGCCTTTAACCCGTTTCCGGCCAGAGGGTTCCGCCGGCTTGATGAAGGCGGCCATGGGCGTATCCTTCGGCTTTCTCGGCCATGAACTGCTGCTGGTGGTCTATCCATGGGTAGAGGGCGAGCCGAGGGGTCCCGCCTTCCTGGCCGGCGGGGTAACGGCCCTGGTCTTGACCTCCTTTACCGCCTTCGCCGTGGCCTTCTTCGGGGAACCCTTCTTATCCAAACAGGTCTTCCCCCTCTTGGGGATCGTCCGGACCTGGCAGGCCCCGGTCGTCGATCGGCTCGACATCTATTTTCTGATGTTCTGGCTCCCGGCCATGGGTGCGGGTTTCACCGCCTTTCTGGCGGCCACCCAACTGGTCGCGGCCGAGCTCTTTCCCCGCCTCTCCTACCGTGTTCTTCTCTTTCTCCTGGGTGGCCTCGTCTCGGTGGGGGCCCTTTTCCTCCGCGACTTCGACACGACGGAGAGCGTGATACGGGTGGTCGCCGCGGTGGACTTCTTCGGCCTCGGCCTCGCCGTGCCTGCCCTCCTTTTGGTCCTTGCCCGGTTGAGGGGGATCGGGGAATGAGACGCCGGTGCTTCCGGTTTTTTCTCTTTCTTTGTCTTTTCTTCTTCGCCGCGGGCTGTTGGGACCAACGGGTCATCGAACGGATGGAATTTATCGCCACCGCCGGAGTCGATGCCCGGCCGGAGGGACGAATCCTCCTCGGGGTCATTACCCCGGCCGTGGAGCAGGGAGGAAAGCCCAAACCCCATCTCTACCTGACCGAGGTCGACTCTCTCCGGCAAGGCCGCGAACGGCTTCGCCTCCAGTCGGGCGGGGAGCTTGAGGCCGGGAAGATGGAACAGATCTTCTTCGGCGAAGAGATGGCCCGTCGGGGCATCGTTGATTATATTGACATTTTCGCCCGCGATGCCTTCAACCCCGTCCAGGCCCATCTGGGGGTGGTCAAGGGCACGGCCGAAGGTTTCCTGCGGCAGGCTATCCGTTGGCAGCATTTGCCATTCTGTAGTCTCTACCTCGACCGCCTTTTAGACTACGGGACCGCTACCGGGAGCATCCCGCGAACCGATATCACCCGTTTTTATGTCGCTTATTACGCACCGGGTCTTGACCCCGTGCTCCCTCTTATCAGGGCCACGCCGAGCCGGGCCTTGCTTTGCGGCACGGCCCTCTTTCGCGACGACCGCCTGGTGGGGGAACTGAATGTGGATGAAACCTTTCTCCTTTTGGCCCTCTGCGGGAAGGCGCGTTCCCACAGTCAAGCCTTCCCCATCCCCCCTGATTTAAGGGAAGAGAAGAAGGCTTTGGTGGTGAGGTTCGTCAAGGCCGGGCGGAAGATGGGGGTCCGCTTGCGCGCCGGGCGGCCGGAGGTCTCCTTTGCCCTCTCCTTCACCGGCATGCTGGTGGAGTTCCGCGCCGGTACGCCCTTGAAACCGGCGGAGCTGCGCCGCCTGGAAGGCTACATCGCCCGCGCGCTCGTCGGCGAGGCGGAGCGGGTCTGGGCCACCTTGCGGAGGCTTAATGTCGACCCCGTGGGGATCGGGAACGCGGTCCGCGCCCGTTATTACGACTTCTGGGAGGGGCACGACTGGCGCCGGGTCTTTCCCGAAGTCAAGGCCGGGTTCCGGGTGAAGGGCGACCTGGTAAATAACGGCGCGATAAGATGAACGATGTTTCCTTGACCACCGGCCGGACGGACGGATATAATGAAGTAAAAAATCCGGATAAGCGAAAATCCCATCGTTCCACGGGCGACGGGCGACCAACGACGAGCTGCGTTTTAACCAGCATTAAAGAAAGGCGAGGACGGGGAGGAGTACCTCTACACCCGGCCCAGAGAGAGACCGCCGGCGGCTGAAAGCGGTCTTGCCGAAGGGGTAAAGGGAAGTGCGCCCCCGAGTCGCCCGGCCGAAACAAGCGGAGTAGGCCGGGCCGGTCCGGCCCGTTACGCCGCCAAAGGGGAGGGTAGCAAGCCCTCAAGCAGAGTGGAACCGCGGAGGGGCCTTCGTCTCTGAGGAGACGGGTCCCTTTTTTGTTTGTTTTAATTCGCCAAACCCTTATTCAAAAGGGGGGAGGAAGGTTGTTCGCGCGGATAAAGAACGATATCCGGGTGGTCTTCGAGCGCGACCCGGCGGCCAAGAACGTCCTGGAGGTCATCCTTTGTTATCCCGGCCTTCATGCCATCTGGGCGCACCGGATCGCCCACTGGTTTTATCATCGCCGGCTTTATACCTTGGCCCGCCTGATCTCCCAGATCGCCAGGCATTTCACGGGGATCGAGATCCACCCCGGGGCCGAGATCGGCGACGGCCTCTTCATCGACCACGGCATGGGGGTGGTCATCGGCGAGACGGCGGAGATCGGCCGGAACGTCACCCTCTATCAGGGGGTGACCCTGGGTGGGACCGGCAAGGAGAAAGGCAAACGCCACCCGACCATCGGCGACAACGTCATCATCGCCGCCGGGGCCAAGGTCCTGGGCTCCTTCAAGGTCGGGGAGAACGCCAAGATCGGCGCCGGCGCCGTGGTGCTCCGGGAAGTGCCCCCCAATTCCACCGTGGTCGGCGTGCCCGGCCGGGTGGTGGTTCAGGACGGGGTCCGGGTGGGCATCGACCTCGACCACGACAAGATCCCGGACCCGGTGGCGCGCATGTTCGAGTGCCTGCAGCGGAAGGTCATGGAGCTCGAGGAACGTCTGGCCAGACTGGAGGGAGAGAGCCATGGGGCTTAAGGTCTACAATACCCTCAGCCGGGAGAAGGAAGACTTCGTCCCGCGGGAAC
>JAAYXC010000286.1 GCA_012516115.1 Bacillota bacterium
TAATTGAGGGAAGGAGTGAGAACCGCCGAAAAGGAAAAGCAAGTAAATTTTTATTAAAATTGGTAGAGGGGGAACAAAAAATGACAGAGAAGAAGTATTTTTACCGGATCTAAGATCTTCCTCTAATTCCGTTGACGGATAAAGTTGGGACAAGGTTTGTGCTCGGCGACCGGGTGTTGCTCAGTTTCATCGAGCAGCCACCGGGAGCGGTGTTCCCCCTGCACCGGCACGAGTCGGAGCAGATCCTGATCGTTTTGGAGGGAAGCGAGTAACACATCGTCGAGGGCCAGACCTTCCATATGGAGGCCGGGGATGTATGCGTACATCCTCCCAACGCCGAGCATGGAGGACATACACCCACCGGTTTCACGGGCATCGATATCTTCGTTCCGCCCCGTGAAGACTACGTGGAACTGATCAAAAAACATTACGGCCCCAAAAAATGAAGGAACCGCAACGAAGGGACCCGCAGGAGCGGAGCGTGAACGGAGGAAATTTTAGTAAGGGAGGAGACTTTAAAAGAATGAAAAGGTTTTTTCTTTTCCTCCTGTTGGTATTGCTCCTGGGGAACGCGGTCGTCTTTAGCGCCGGGACACCGATCCAGATGAAGTTCGCCCATTACGCGGCGCCCGGCCATCCGGCGGATCTGGCCGCCAAGCGTTTTGCCGAGGCGGTGGAGAAACGGACCAAAGGGGCCATTAAGGTCATCATTTACCCCAACAGCGAGCTCGGTTCGCCACCCGAAATCCTCGAGCAAAACATTCTGGGCGCCGTGGACATGAGTCTCCCCACGCAAGGGGCGCTGGACAAGTACTCCAAGAAATTCGCCGTCGTCATGCTCCCCTTCATCTATCAGGGTTACCCCCATGTCTATAAGGTTCTGGACGGGCCATTTATGAAGTGGGCCGGGCCCGACCTGGAGAAACAGGGTCTGATCTTCCTTTCCAACTGGGACTACGGCTTCCGGCACATCACCAACAACGTCCGGCCGATTAACTCTCCGGACGATCTCAAAGGCTTAAAGATGCGGACCCCACCGGAGATCCAGCTCCAGGCGACCATGGAGGCTTTGGGGGCGGTGGTTACCAAGATCGCCTTTAACGAGCTCTATATGGCCTTGAAACAGGGGGGCGTAGACGGCGAGGAGAACCCCATCGCCGTAATCTACTACAACAAACTCTATGAGGTTCAGAAGTATCTGGCCTTAACCGGTCACGTCTACAATTGCATGGTCCATGTCATGAGCAAGAAGGTCTGGGACAGGCTCTCCCGGAGCCAACGCAGGATAATCCAGGAAGAGAGTACGGCGGCGGGAGCCTATATGCGGCAGCTGATTCAGAGCGAGGAAGACGACCTCGTCAAGAAGCTTCAGGAGCTGGGGATGATCGTCACCCGACCCAACATCGCCGAGTTCAAAGCCAGGATGGGACCGGCTTATAAACGGATCGACGAGTATGCCGGTAGCGGTTATGTGGACAAGTACTTGAAGATGGTCGAATCCGTCCCGGTTAAATAACCTTTCCGCCAATGCAAAGAGGGGCGCGGCGCTCTGAGGATTAGCCGCGTCCCTTTGTTCAAAAAAGGGGGCGTCGGAGGGGAAATGTTGACATTTGCCATCTTTGGCGGACTTGTGGCTTTAGTAATGCTGGGTGTACCGGTGGCGGTGGCCATGGCCATGACGGCCGTCCTGTCCTTCGTGTTATTGGGTGAACCACATATCCTCCCCATGCTGGCCCAGCGGATGTACTCGGCGACCACGGGTTTTACTCTGCTGGCCATTCCTTTTTTCATCATGGTCGGCAACCTGATGAACGAGAGCGGCATCACCGACCGAATCTTCCGCTTTGCCCGCGCCTTGACCGGCCATTGGTGGGGGGGATTGGCCCAAGTTAACATTGTGGATAGGGTGATCTTCGCCGGGATGTCTGGCGCGGCCGTGGCCGACGCGGCCGGCTTTGGTTTGGTCGAGATCAAGGTGATGAACGACGCGGGTTACGAACCGAAGTTCTCCGCGGCCATCACCGCCGCCTCCTCGACCATCGGACCGGTCATCCCGCCGAGCATTCCCTTCGTCGTTTACGGCAGCCTGACCAACACCTCCGTGGCCAAGCTCTTCATGGCCGGCTTCATCCCCGGGATCCTCATGGCCGTGGCCATGATGATCGCGGTTTATTTCATCTCCAAAGCGCGAAACTACCCGCGCTACCCCAAGGCCTCCTTCAAGGAAATCCTCATCAGTTTCAAGGACGCCTTTTTCGCCATCCTTACCCCGGTCATCATCATCGGTGGGATCTTGACCGGATACTTCACGCCCACCGAGGCCTCGGTAGTGGCCTGCTTCTATGCGCTCTTCCTCGGGTTGGTTGTCTACCGGACCATCAAGGCCCGCGACCTGCCGCGGATCATCTGGGCCACCCTTCTACAGACCATCCGCCTTATGTTCATCATCTCGGCCGCCGGATTCTTCGGCTGGCTCCTGCTACATCAACGGATACCGCAGGCGGTCGTCGCCGGGCTCACCGCGATAGGCACTACGCCGGCCGCTTTCATCGCCCTGGTCATCCTGGTGCTCTTGGTCCTCGGCTGCTTCCTCGAAGGCATCGCGGTTTTCCTCATCACCGTCCCGGTCTTTATGCCGCTCGTGGCCAACTACGGGATCGACCCGGTCCACTTCGGCGTGATCATGACCCTCTGTTCCATGATCGGTCTCTTGACGCCGCCGGTGGGGATGTCGCTTTACGCCGTCTCGAGCATCACCAAACTCGATATCTGGGAGATAACCAAAGAAATGTGGCCTTACCTCGTGGGCATCTTCCTCGTTTTGCTGCTCGTGGCCTACGTGCCCTCCATCACTCTTTTCCTGCCCAGGCTGATCGGTTGAGAGGAGGGGAAGGAAATGAGCGCAATCTTAAACTTCCTGCGGGGTTGCGATCGGGTCTTGGGAGTTATCCTCAAGGCCATCAGTGGACTCTGTTTTATCTTGCTTCTCCTTCTCCTCGCGGCCAACGTCTTCTTCCGTCTCGTCCCCGTCTTCTCCATGGGCTGGTTCGATGAGATCGTCGAGATGACCTTCGCCTGGATGATCTTCATCGGTGCGGCCGAACTCTGGCGTCTGGACGAACACTTCCAGGTGGACGTGCTCTTAAAACCGTTGAGAAGACGGAGGACCGGTTGTATCTGGAAGCTGGCGATCGACCTCTTTTGTCTGGTATTTGCCGTTATTTTCTTCTTGTATAGCTACCGCTTGACGCTCATGGCCACCGATACCACGCCGATCTTTAAGTGGTCCAAACGGCTGCTTTACGGTTGCATGCCGTTTGCCGGAGCCCTCATGGGTCTTTATACCGTGAGGAACATCCTTCGGGATTTAAAGGAGCTTGTTGAAAAAAAAGTAAAAATACAGGGAGGAAAGACCATGAGAAGTGGAAAGTGTGCTTTGGTGATCTTCTTGGTGGCGGCCCTTACCACCGTCCTCGTGCTCCCGGGTTTCTCCGCCGCGCCGAAGTATAACTGGAAGCTCGCCTCGGTCCTGCCCGATACCCATCCGGTCCACAAAGCCCTCCTCTTCTTCGCGGATAAGGTGGAAGAGAAGAGCAAGGGGCAGATTAAGATCACCGTCTTCCCCGCCGGCCAGCTCGGGCAGGAGCAGGACTACATCGAGGGGATGAAACTCGGGACGATGGAGATCGCCAAGGTCTCCTCGGCCCCGCTGGGACAGTTCTCCCCGAGCCTCCAGGTGGTGAGTCTGCCTTTTATCTGGCGGGATCTGGAGCATCAACACGCGGTGCTCGACGGCCCCATCGGTAAACGGCTCATGGATGACCTCTACAAGAACGGTTTCAAGGGTTTGGCCTTCCTGGACGCCGGCTTCCGTAACATTTCCACCCGGACGAAACCCATCCGCGTCCCGGCCGACCTTAAGGGCATGAAGATCCGGGTCATGCAGAGCAAGCCCTTGATCGACACCATCAACGCCTTCGGCGCCACCGCCGTACCCATGGGCCAGTCCGAGGTCTATGTGGCCCTTCAGCAGAAAGTCATCGACGGGTGGGAGAACAACGAACCGACGGTCCTCTCCTTCAATATGCAGGAAGTCTGCAAGTATTATTCTTACACCAGACATTGCTCCATCCCGGATATCCTCGTCATGAGCAGGCCGGTCTTCGATGCGCTCCCCGCCGACCTCAAGACGGCCGTGGAGAGCGCCGCCCAGGAGACCGTGCCGGTTTACCGGAAGATCTGGGCCGATTACATCGACGACGCGGTGCGGCAACTCAAGGCCAAGGGTATGGAATTCAACGAAGTCGACGACATCAAAGCCTTCCAGGCCCTTGTCCGACCTATCTGGAAGGAATACGAGTCGTTGGTGGGCGCCGATCTGATCGAGGCCATCGCCGAATACAAGACCAAGTAAAGGGAATAAGCGGTTCGTAGTAGGGAAGCCGGGGCCGCGGGTAGCCGTCCGTGGCCCCGCTCTTATCAAGGAGGTAAAGATGGTGCGACGGAGGAGAGATCTCATTGCCTATCTGGATACCTTTGAGGCCGGCCTTTCTTCGCTTACGGCCGTCTTGATGATCGTTCTCTCGGCTTTCGTCACCTACCAGGTCTTCGCCCGTTACGTTTTGCGCCGAAGCCCCTTTTGGGTCGAGGAACTCTCGGTCATCGCCATGATGTGGATCGGCCTTTTGGGCGCCGCCGGGTGCGTCTGGACCGATTCCCATATGAGCATGGAGTTCATCCGCGCCAAGTTACCGCCGGTGGTCCGGGCCTGGTTAAGGTTTTGTACCGATCTCATCCTGACGGCTTTTGCCGGCTTATTGGGTTACTACGGCATCGCCCTCGTTCGCATGCTCCGGACCGCTACCTTGGCCACCCTCGCCATTTCCCGTGGCCATACTTATTTCGTCGTCCCCGTCGCCGGTTTCTTGATGGCTTTCTTCGGCCTGGTCCGGGCTTTTACGCGCCTTGTGACCTTTTATCATCAACGAGGAGGGAAGACCGATGCTTGAGGCCGCCATTCTTCTCGGTACCTTCTTCGTCCTCATCCTCGTCGGACTTCCCATCTCCTTCAGTCTGGGCGTGGCGGCCTTTGTCTCGGCCTGGCACACGGGCCTGGGCCCGGTGATGCTCGTCCAGCGGGTGGCGGCCGGGATGCAGTCATTCCCTTTGATCGCCATCCCCCTTTTCATCATGGCCGGCGCCATCATGGCCAAGGGCGGGGTGGCCAAGCGGATCGTGGACTTCGCCTACCTTATCGTGGGCCCCTTGCCGGGCGGCCTGGCCATGGTGAACTGTCTCGACTCCATGTTCTTCGGCGGGGTCTCCGGTTCGGCGGTGGCCGATATCGCCTCCACCGGGCCCATCATGATCCCGATGATGGTCCAAAAAGGTTACGACCGGGAGTTCGCCACGGCCCTGACCGTGGCCTCGGCGACCCAGGGGATCATCATCCCGCCGAGCCATAACATGGTCATCTACTCCATGGCCGCCGGCGGGGTCTCCATCGGTAAGCTCTTCCTCGCCGGGTATATCCCCGGGGTCCTCCTGGGCGTGGCCTTGATGATCACCAGTTATTTCCTGGCCATTAAGCGCGGTTATCCCCGGGAGAAAAGGCCGCCCCTCCGTCAGGCCCTGGTCATTACCCGCGACGGTCTGTTGAGCTTATTTGCCGCCGTCTTGATCGTGGGCGGGATCGCTTTTGGCATCTTCACCGCCACCGAGGCCTCGGCGGTGGCCGTCTTTTACGCGGCTTTCCTGGGCATCGTCGTCTACCGCGAGATGCGGGTACGGGACCTCTGGCCGATCTTCGTTGAGTCCGTGAAGACCGCTTCGGTGGTGCTCTTCCTGGTGGGGACGGCGTCCGCCTTCGGCTGGATGATGACCTATCTCCAGATCCCGGCCCACGTGATGCAATTCTTCCTTTCCCTTACCCAGAACCACGTGCTCATCTTGCTTTTGGTCAACCTCATTCTAATCGTTCTCGGCATGGTCATGGACGTGGCGCCGCTAATTTTGATCGCCACCCCCGTCCTCCTGCCGGTGGTCCAGGCGGCGGGGATGGCCCCCGTGACCTTCGGCATCGTCCTCATGCTCAACATGGCCATCGGCCTGACGACGCCACCGGTGGGCGCGGGACTCTTCGTCGGCTGCACCGTGGGTAAGACCACCATAGAACGTCTATCCCGGACCATGCTCACCCTTTGGCCGGCGATGCTCTTGGTGCTTTTCCTTACCACTTACGTACCATGGCTGACCACTTTCTTGCCGGACCTTATTATGCGTTAACCAAAAGCTAAGGGTTAGGGGCCCGAAAGCTAAAGGGCCCCTTTAGGCGAATGAGCAAAAGGGAGGGGCCATGGACCGATGGAGGTCCCGTGCCTTTTGTTCATCGATGGAGTGATCGCACGGATCATTACGCAGGGGCAAAGCCACCGCTCCGGCGGCGATCTCCCCGTCCACCACGGGAGGTTATCCCGTCCATCAAGCGAGCTGCCAACTCCGAACTCTGGGCCGTAACTCACGCCCACCAGAGCTCGGCCCGGCTCGTGGAGACGGCCGTCACCCCGGCGCGCATGAGCTCGATGATCTGCTCCTTGCGGACGATCATCCCGCCGGCGATGACCGGGATGGGCTCGACCTCCCGGCGGAAAGTGTCTATGACTCCGGGCATGGTCCCGGGCATAAGCTCGACGAAGTCCGGCCGATGGGCGAGGACCATCTTCGTCCCGGTCTGGACGGAGAGGGAATCGACGAGGAAGATCCGCTCGACGGTCAAAAAACCGGCCTCTTTGGCCGGTTTGATCAGGGCCGGTTTGGTGGTGATGATACCCGCCGGCCGGACGGCCGCGGCCAAATAATCGATGGCCGCCTGGTCTTTGCTCAGCCCTGCCACCATATCGAGATGGACAAAGGGGAGTTTCCCCCTCTCGCGGCAGGCGGCGACCCGATCCGGAAGATCTACCAGAGTGGCATCGAGGATAAAAATCGTGGTTACGGGGGAGGAAAGGGCTTGCCTTAAACCATCCCAATCCCGGACCGCTCCGATGACCGGATTTTCGAGCAGAGCTTCATGGATCTTGGCCATCTTCTTTAAGTCTCCTTCGACGGTCGAAGAATCGGGATTCTCATCTGATTTGGCCCTAGTCTTCCAGTTTGAAGACGGAGATGGCTTCCCTCCAATCCTTCGGCGATCCGGTGGAGTTCACCGGCGAGGGAGGCCACCCGTTGCGTGGAAGAACTTTGTTCTTCGGCCACCGCGGAGACGCTCTCCGCCCGCGCCATACTCTCCTGGCTGATGGCCGCGACGTTATTCATGATTCATGGCTCCGATCACTTCCTCGTTGGCCCTGGCCGTGGCCACGGCGAAGGAAGCGATCCGGTTGATCTGATCTTTGTTTTTGTCGGGTTCCGCGAAGATCTCCTGGAAGATCACCCGGGCCTCGGCGGTCAAGTTCCGGCCGGCTTCTACCCGTTCCAGGATGTTTTTTATGGAGGTAAAGGCTTTTTCCATGCGTCCATGCATCTCAAGGGCCGTCTCCTCGATGGAAAGAGCGGCCGGTTTTGAGCGTTCGGAGAGTTTCACCGTCTCATTGGCGATAACCTCGAACCCTTTTCCCGTTTCTCCCGCGCGGGCCGCTTCGATCTCGGCGTTTAAGGCCAAAAGGGTGGTCTGC
This sequence comes from Bacillota bacterium, assembly GCA_012516115.1. Lineage (GTDB taxonomy): Bacteria > Bacillota > UBA4882 > JAAYXC01 > JAAYXC01 > JAAYXC01. The sequence goes on from JAAYXC010000286.1 coordinate 7,674, forward strand.
TCGGCGATGCTTGCAATAGCCGCGGTTATCCGGTAATTTGGCTCGAAGCCCGTTCGAGTTCAACGATGAAACTGCTGAATTCCCGAACGGAAGCGACGATCTGTTCCATCTCCGCGGAGATTTCCTCCGTGGCCCGTCGACCCAGATCGGCCGAGCGGGTCAGTCTTTTCCGCCGCCTCCGCCATTGTTTGCGTATCATCCGTAACTTTCTGGACGAGCTCCGCCAGTCGGCGAACCGTCTCAACGGAATTCATCACTTGTTCGCTTTGTTCGGTGGCGGCCTTTGCCAGATCCTTCATGGCCTCGGCCACCTGATTGACCCCTTCTCCGGTCTCGGCAGAGGCAATGTGAAGCTCTTCACTGGCCCGAAAGATGGTGCCTATGTCCCCCTGTACTCGATCCCACCGCGGATGAGAAGTTTCTGCTTTCCTGGATGTGAGTGCGTACCTGGCCTAAACGAGACTGCCGATCAGATCGTAGAAGACCGTGTCGACATTCTTCTGCATGCTGGCGATGATCCTGAGGCCGATGAGGCCCTCGATGATAAGGGCGACGCAAAAAACGGCGATGATTACACGATCTGACTGAAACCACTGAAGCGGGAAAAACCCAGACGTTCGGTGAAGGAAAAGATGCCCTTAGAAAACCGAGGCAAACCTTTCTTCAATGGGAACACCTCTTTATCAGGTCGAAGGAACCCGTTACGCCCGACCCAACAGCCTTGCGACGGCGGTCATAACTTCTTCCTCATCGGTTGGGAGTTCGACCCCTGCAAAAAGGTGCCACGTCTCGAGGTGCGCGATCTCTTCTCCCGGCGCCACCACGTAGAGGGGAGAGAGGGTTTCCAGTTCCAAAAACCGCTCGTTGGTATAAAGTTCCACCGAAGCGCCGAAGTCCGGATAGGTCCGGTCCTCAAGATAGGAGAATTGCTTTATGAACATATGGCCTCTGTTCGCGTAGGCGCACCAGCCGGCGGGAACGGAGAGGCCGAACTTGGTGGGGCCGCGTTGCGGGTCCTGGCGGAGCCTTATGAGATGTTTACCCCACGTATAACGGGGATCGGAGAGATCGGTATAAGGCCAGAGGGAGAGGACCCGGTTCGGTAGGAGTCCCTCTTCGTCGGCCGTCAGGTCTTGCGGCACGATTCCTACCCCGCCGGGCGCCATAACGGAAAGGCACCAGGCGGCCATCTCCACCCGCCAGAGACCCTCGTTGATCAATCGATGTTCCACCTCTACCCGGGGGGCCTCCGGCGCCATCCGCAGGCGGATGACCTTCTTGATGCCGGTGGTGGTCTCCGTGGGCTGGGTGACCTCTACGCCGTCCGGCAAAACGGTTACCTGCACGGGCGCATTATCCGGGAAATAGGTGCGGGCCCGCTTCTCCGGGCTGTGCCAGAGGCGGTGCCCGCCGTAGATGCGCCATTCATCTCCACCGGTAAGCCCGAGCTGTTCCTGCATCTCGGCGAACTCGTTGGGACCACCCTTCAAGGCAAAGCGGATGACGCGCGGGCCGACGTCCGAGGTCACCACGCATTCCACTTTTTCGTTTACCACCCAGAAACAATTCGGCCACCCGGCATAGGGTGCCTTGTAGACCGAGATAGCCATGGTCAAACCTCCTTTTTTGCAATCAAAGAATAATTCGCCATCGGCAAAGAAGCTCCTCTCCCGAACAATTCTTTTTAACCCCACCGCCGGACAGTCGGGGTCGAGCCGCCCTTGGCGTGCTCCTGTAAAGGGCATCAACGAATGTGAAACATTGAGGAGGCAAAAGGAGATCAGGTTCGCGTGGGATTCCAATTATCTCTATTTCACGGTCCGGGAGCCGTTTCCTTCTTTTCGGCAGGCCGGGGAGGGCCTGGGCGCGGTTTCCCGGCCGAATAGGGGGTTTGGGGTGTATGTCGTGTCGGCCATACTAAGAACGCGGACCGAATTCGCCGTTTTGAAGGAGTTCGTATGGCCGAAGAAAACGTCCATGCCAACCGTTTAATCCACGAGACCTCCCCCTATCTTCGGCAGCACGCCTACCAGCCGGTGGACTGGTATCCCTGGGGGGAGGAGGCCTTCGCCGAAGCCAGACGAAGGAATGTACCCCTCATGCTTTCCTCCGGTTACTCCGCCTGTCACTGGTGCCACGTCATGGCCCGGGAGTCCTTCATGGACGAGGAGACGGCCCGCCTGATCAACGAGAACTTCGTTCCGGTGAAGGTGGACCGGGAGGAGCGGCCGGACATCGCCCAGGTCTACCAGACGGCCGTACAGGCCATGACCGGCCAGGGCGGCTGGCCCCTGACCGTCTTTTTAACCCCGGAAGGAGAACCCTTCTTCGGCGGCACCTATTTCCCGCCGGAGCCTCTCTACGGTCGGCCGAGCTTTCGCCAGGTCTTGACGGCAGTGGCCCGGGCGTGGCAAGAAAACCCCGAGGAGCTGCGGGCCACCGCCCGCCGGGTGGCCGGAGCCGTGGCCGAGATAGCGGTCCTTCCGGAAGCGCACCCTCTGGAGAAGGGTCTGCCAAGCGAGGACCCGATCGAGCGGGCCGCGACGCGGCTGGTGGATCTCGCCGATCCCCGTCACGGCGGCTTCGGCCGGGCGCCGAAGTTCCCCCACGTGCCCGCGCTCATGCTCCTGCTTCGCCACGGCCGGCTCCACGGGCAGAGCGAACCCGTGGACCTGGCCCTCCTTAGCCTCCGCCGGATGGCCCGCGGCGGCATCCACGATCAACTCGGCGGCGGCTTCCACCGCTATTCCACCGACGACCGGTGGCTCGTCCCGCACTTCGAGAAGATGCTCTACGACAACGCCCAGCTCCTCTCGGCTTATACCGCGGCCTACCAGATAACGGGAGACGAGGAGTTCGGCCGGGGGGCCCGGGGCATCGTGGATTACGTGGCCCGGGAGATGACCGCCCCGGACGGCGGCTTTTTCGCCTCGCAGTCCGCGGAGAGCGAAGGGGTGGAGGGAGCGTTCTACCTTTGGACGCCGGAGGAGGTCCGGCAAACCCTGGGGGACGACCACCTCTACCACACGGTCCGGTCCTTTTACGGCCTGAAGGAGGAGGGAAACTTCGCCGGGAAAAACGTGCTTACCCAGGTCAAAGAGACCCGGGAGATCGCCTTCGAGCAGGGCCGGCCGGTGGCGGAGGTGGCGGCGGAGCTCGAAAAAGCGCGGCAACTTCTTTTCGCCGCCCGGGAAAAGCGGCCGAAACCCTTCCGGGATGAGAAGATCGTCCTTGCCTGGAACGGAATGATGATCTCCGGCCTGGCCGGGGCGGCCCGGGTCTTTGGCGACGGAAACGCCCTGGGACTTGCCGCCGAGGCGGCGGAATTCATCCTCGCGCGGATGGCCGACGGCCCGGACCATCTCTTTCATGTGGCCAAAGACAACGAAGCCAAGATCCCGGCCTTCCTCGAGGACTACGCCTCCTTCACCGCCGGCCTGCTCGATCTCTACGAGACGGATTTCGACCCCTTCTGGCTCCGGACGGCCCGCCGCTATCTGGAAACGGCCCTTGCGGATTTTAAAGCGCCGGGTGGCCGCTACTTTGAGAGCGGGCGACGGGGGGAGAGGCTTTTTACCCCCATTGTCTCCGGCTTCGACCGGGACGTCCCGGGCGGCGCGGCCTTGCACTGCCGGAACCTGATCCGCCTCTCCGCCCTCACCGGCGAGGAGCGCTTCCTGCGCGAAGCCGAGTCGCTCCTCGAGGCCTACGGGCCGGAGATGGCCGGCCACCCCCTGGGTTGTGCCGCACTCCTCGAGGCCTGCGAGATGTACCTTCGCCGGCCGGTGGTGGTCGCCATCGTCCACCCGGAGGAGGATCCGGCCCTGCTCGGGCGCTTCCGTCGGAGTTTTATCCCGTATCTCGTCGTGGCGGCACGCAGAAAGGAAGACGAAGATCTCGCCCGTCATCCGGCCCGGGCCGTCCTGGCGGGGAAGGAACCGCTGGAAGGCCGGGCCGCCTTCTACGTCTGCGCGGACTTCACCTGTCATCCCCCCCAGACCGACTGGCCGGGGCTCGAGGCGGTGCTGGAAGCGAGCAACAGGAAATAATTGGATTAAGCAAAGGCAAGTTCGGCCTTCGTGCCCAGCTTAATATCTTCTTGCGATCAATGACGGTCGGTAAGAAGGAAAACCCCCTAGCGATAAGAAATACATCCCAACGATCCATGCGGAGGTGATGCGGGCCGTGGACCTCGACGCCTTTCGCGCCCCGGCCGGGCGGATCATCCGGGTGGGCGCGGGCGAAGTCGCCTATGAGGCTTTCGTGCCCCATCCCCTGCCGCCGGCGCTCGAGCTCGACGACGGACTCATCCGGCGTTTGTCCGCCGCGGACCGGCGCCTGGGCGAACTCGCCGGCCTATGCCGGGCCATGCCGGGTTTCCAACTCTTCGTCCAACCGTTCATCCGGCGCGAGGCCGTGCTGTCCTCCCGGATCGAAGGGACGACGGCCGGGATAACGGATCTCTATGCGTACGAGGCCGGCCAACTGCCGCTCTTTCCCCACCTAAAGGTCCCGCCCGAGTCCGAGATCAGGGAAGTACTCAACTACATCGACACCCTCCAGTACGGCCTGGAACGCCTGCAGACCTTGCCCGTGAGCCTGCGGCTTATACGTGAACTTCATGCCCGGCTCATGGAAGGGGTGCGGGGCGGCCAGGCCTACCCCGGGGAGTTCCGGCGGAGCCAGAACCGGATCGGGCCGCCCGGCCGCCTCTTGCGGGAGGCCACCTACGTCCCGCCGCCGGTGCCGGAGATGCACGAGGCCCTCGCGGCGTTGGAGAGATATATCCACAGCGAAGACCGTTACCCGCCACTCGTGCGCCTGGGGTTCATCCATTATCAGTTCGAGGCCATCCATCCCTTCGTCGACGGCAACGGCAGGATCGGCCGGCTTTTGCTCGCGTTACTCTTGGTGGCCTGGGATCTGCTGCCCCAACCCGTGCTTTATCTCAGCGCCTTCTTCGAGCGTCATCGCACGGAATATTACGACGCGCTCCTGGCGGTCAGCACGCGGAGCGCCTGGCGGGACTGGCTGGACTTTTTCCTCCGGGGCGTGGCCGAGGAAGCCGGTGACACCGTGACCAAGGCGCGCAGGCTTCAGGATCTCCAGACGGAATGGCGCGGCAAACTGGCCTCCGCCCGCGCCTCCGGCTTCGCTTTCCGCCTCCGCGCCGGCCTCTTTGCCGCGCCCATCCTCACCACTCCCAGGTCCAAAAAATTTTGGGCGTGACCTACCGCACCGCCAAAGCCCAGGTGGAAAAACTGGCCGGGCTCGGGATCTTGGCCCCGGCAAACGGGAAGCGGCGGGGGAAGGTCTATCTGGCGCAGAGCATCCTGGCGGCCCCGGAAGAGCGGGGGGAGGACTACAATAAGCGATCCCCTACGCCCGCCGGCATCGATTGGACGGAAGGGAAGTAAGTCGAGAAGCTGCCCTTCTACGCATTGCATCCGCGCTCAGCAGGCTGTTTTGGTATCAAGA
>JAAYXC010000287.1 GCA_012516115.1 Bacillota bacterium
ATCAAGCGGTCAGAGCCTTGGCCAACGTCTGGGTAAGGATTATTTTTGTCATGTGGAAGAATCACCGGCCCTACGATCGTGAAGTCTTCCTGGCCGCGCAAATGGCGCATCGACGCCAGGTGGCATGATTTTTCACCCCCTACCCCCTTGACATAGAAGGTCTCTCTAACTCACCCCCGGCCTTTCGGCCACCCCCTCTCCGCGTCGGAGAGGGGGACGGGGGGTGAGTTCACTTTCGAAATCCGGGTTCAATGACTCAATAATAGAGAGAACTCATGGTAATAATCCGGATGTCGAAAAAGCGCTCCTGAAATTCAACCAGCGCTGCGATCTGCTCTGCCGAATAGGTGCGTCCCGGTGGGGCCACTACCAGCTTGTCCTCGCAATCATTCTTCCGCTCGATCACAGCGATAACAACTCCCTCCATCCGTTCGACCGGCTCGAAAACGCCCACCAAATATGCGTCGATCGGGGCACCGTCTCCGCTCACCGTTCCGGGAATATAACCGTAGTTCAGGCAGTACCAGATGGGATGTCCCGCGGGATGGCGGCTACCCAGAGGCCGATCGATCTCTACCGTTACAACCCGCCCGAGAAAACTCCGGAGGTTGGACCGCGTATGAGGCCACCTCCACCACATGGTTTTGTTTGCAAAATTATTATATTGGTATTAATTGGCATTAAAGAGTCTACAAACCAAAGTTTTAATTCGCCGCCAATTCTAGATCTCCTGCTAAATTAGTTTACATCGTGGAAGATTATTGCTCATTTTTCTTACCATTCATCGACACCCGTCGAGACGGTTCAAGGCCGCACGGGTGCGGTGGAGGGCGGCGCGGGTCAGAAGCTCGGACAGATGAAGGTGAGTTATTCCTTGGAAGACCGGCAAGAAAGGTGGGTGGGAAGAAGAGGCGTATTAAAGAAAAAAAAGTGAATTCCCATTCGTGCTCGTGCGGAGCTGTGCGGTGCTCGTGCTCGTAATCGAGCGCCCGACGATGGGAACGTGATTCGATTACGCGTACGAGCACGAGCACGATGGCCGAGGGGGGCGAAGCATGGACCACCCTTCATGCTCCCTGGAAGTCGAGACCCGTCTTCATTTTGCCGACCGGGAGGAGGCCTTCCGCCTCTTACCCTTCCTCCGTTCCTGCCGGTGGACGGAGATCGAGTGGGAGACCTCCTTCTGGGGCGAAGAACTCTTCCTGGCCGGCTTCCTCCTCCGCCTGGCCCAGGGTGGCCCGTCCGGCGGGCCTTATGAATACTCCCTCGGCTGGAAGGGGCCGGACCGCGGGAAAGTGGTGAACATCCGGGAGGAGATCGAGGAGGAGATCACCGAGGGCCTCATCGACAGCCGCATCCTGGCCATGCTGGGTGCGCCCGGCCGCCGCCTGCGGCGGGAGGAGGTCGCGGCCGTGCTCGAAGAGCTGGGGCATGCACGGTTCATGTCGTTTTCCCGCCGGAGCCTGCTCGGGGTGGATCCAGCGTATGGGTTCAAGCTCAAGCTCATGTCTTGCCCCATCCTGAGGTGGCCGCTGCTCTTGGAGATCGAAAAATCCGCCGCCACCTGGGAAGAGGCCCGCGCGGCGGAGAAGGCCATCATCTCCTTCCTCGAAGGACATGGACTCCTCGATCGCCTGGTGCGCGAGGAGCCGCCGACGCTATTATATGAGGTCATGAAGGGTTAAAACCACCGCGAGCTCCTGTCACACCAGTACACCTTCTCTTCGCACATTTATAAGCAATGGACTGTTAACTTTTTGATAATCATCTTCTGAAACAGGATAAACAGATATTAATACCCCATATTTTAGATTGATATCCGTAATTACATCGATCATTTTATCGATTTCTTGGCCAGAAATAACATTTCCTTCTAAAACAATAAGTAAATCTATATCCGAGTCTTTGGTTGCCTCTCCTCTTGCATATGAACCGTAAAGAATAATCTTTTTTAATCTTTTGCCGTACACTTTTCGGATTTCTTGCTTGAAATCTTCGATTATATTCTTCTCCATGCGTATGCCCCCATAGGCCGATAATCCACCCGGCCGCGCGATTATTTAAACCCTTACGCGTTTTGCGGCCGCCGAGGTCTCCTTCGGCTTCTTCCCCGCGTAGACATTTTTCCCTTCTTCGCGCGCGCCGCGGCTTCGGGCCAGGATCCCCTCGGCCTCCGCCTCGACGGCCGCCTTCAGTTCCGGCGGTTCCAATACCAGGGCATGCCGGCCGAAACCCAGGATCCAGCGCATGATGGAAAAAGCCCGCCGGCCTTTGGCGGCCGCTTTGGGCATCGCTTTGTTCCTCCGAGGAAGCTGATACCATTAAAACTTCGGCAAAAAAGGCAACGATCCTTGTAGTTTTTGCCTTCCCCGAGGGTATCGGACCCGCGTTGGCGTTTGGATGCGGCCGGTGGGGAGAGCATCCTGGCAGGAATTTCTCATCAAATTCAAGTAATGAATGATGATTACCAATAAAAAGCGCGTTGGAGAGAACACTTCATGCCCCGATACCGGCCGGAGCAAAGGAGGCATGCCCTCATGAAGAACCGGAAGGACTTATTCACAACAACATCCATCTTGATGGTATTATGCCTGTTGATGGCGGCCCGCGCCGAGCCGGCCGGAGATCTCTCCGCCGTCTCGCCGGACGGCAGGATAGCTATTGAGCTGGAGATGCAAGGTGGCCGACCGGGCTACCGGGTTCGGTATCGGGAGAAGACCGTCCTCTCTTACTCTCCCCTGGGGTTACGGTTAAAAGACGGGGCCGGTAAGGTCATCGACCTGGGGGAGGGCTTGGAGATCATCGGCACGGCGCGCCGGTGCCACGACGCCTATTGGACGGGTCTCGGCAAGGCCAGTCGGATCAGGGATCATTATGAGGAGGTCACCGTCTCGCTCCGCCGGACCCAAAAACCCCATCTGGCCCTGGAGATCGTCATGCGCGCCTACGATGACGGGGTGGCCTTTCGTTACTCCCTCCCCGGCGGAGACGGCCTGGACGAGTTCGCCCTCCTGGCCGAGAGGACCTGCTTCTCGTTTACCACGGACGCTCTAACCTACGCGCAGAAACTGCCGTATTATATATCCCCTTATCAGTCCAAGTACAAGCCGACCAAGCTTAGCGAGATAAAGCCGGAGAGCCTGGTAGGGCTGCCGTTGCTGGTGGAGATCCCGGAGGGCATCTGGGTGGCGTTGATGGAGGCGGATCTAACAGATTATGCCGGCATGTACCTGGGCGCGGAGGGCGATGCCCCGTACCGGCTACGGGCGAAGTTATCGCCGCTCTGGCGGAGGCCCGGCGTGAAAGCGGTCGGCCGGACCCCCTTCAGCACGCCCTGGCGGGTGGTGATGATCGGGGAGGAGCCCGGGGACCTGATCGAGAGCAACCTCATCGCCAATCTGAACAACGCATGCGTTTTGCCGGACGTTTCTTGGATCAAACCGGGCAAAGCCGCCTGGCCGTGGTGGTCGGGCAACTCCGTCGAGGGGGAGGCCTTTGCCGGCGGGATGGATACCAAAACCATGCTCCACTACATAGACTTTGCCGTAGAGGCGAACGCGCAATACCTGTTGATCGACGCCGGTTGGTACAAATGCGGGGATGTCACGCGTCCCACGGACAAAATCGACCTACCGCAGATCATCGCTTACGCCAAAGAACGCGGGATCGGGGTCATACTCTGGGTGGACTGGAAGGACCTACAACGAAAGATGGACGAAGCCCTCACCCTTTACGAACAGTGGGGCATCGCCGGCCTCAAGGTCGACTATATGTACCGCGATGACCAGGATATGGTCCGCTTCTATCACACGCTGGCCGGCAAAGCGGCCGACCACCGTCTCGTCCTCGATCTCCACGGC
>JAAYXC010000288.1 GCA_012516115.1 Bacillota bacterium
CTTAGTACGAGAGGACCGGGGTGGACGCACCTCTGGTGTCCCAGTTGTCGCGCCAGCGGCACGGCTGGGTAACCAAGTGCGGAGCGGATAAACGCTGAAAGCATCTAAGCGTGAAGCCGACCCCAAGATAAGATCTCCCACAGGGTCAACCTGGTAAGACTCCTCGTAGATGACGAGGTTGATAGGCCGGGGGTGTAAGCGCAGCAATGCGTTGAGCCGACCGGTACTAATCAGTCGAGGGCTTGACCTGAAATTAGAGGCTGGAAGCTAGAGGCTGGAGACTGGATCTCCGCCGGAGATTCCAGCCGGACCCGATGACACTTCTCTCTATGCAGTTTTGAGGGGGTAATCTAGAGGCTGGAAGCTGGAGGCTCTGGAAAGCCGTTAGTTTCTAGCCTCCAGTCTCCAGCTTCCAGCCTCCAGTTTTCCTGGTGACCATACCGAGGGGGAACCACCCGTTCCCATCCCGAACACGGCAGTTAAGCCCCTCAGGGCCGATGGTACTGGTCAGGGTAACCGACCGGGAGAGTAGGTCGTTGCCAGGAAACTTAATTTAAGGCGGCCCCACCGTAAAATCGGTGGGGCCGCCGGTTTTCAGCCGCCGGTTTTCAGGGATTTATTCCCGGATTAATATGGCTATCCCGTAACCCTCGAGACTAAAATCTCCTTTAGTTTTCCTTTCTCCGCTTAGGAGTTCTTCGGCCGGCCACGGCAGGGTGACCGTCTGCGGGGTCCGGGTATGGTTGAGCAAGAAATAGACTTCCCGGCCGTCCGGAGCCAGGCGCCGTGCCGCCTCAAGACCGGGTGGGGTGACGAGCACGGGGGCAAGCCCTGTTTCTTCGACCAGGCGGGCGAAGAGCGCCTCCTGGCCCGCCTCGTCCAGATAGGCGCCGCAGTAGTAAACCTTCCCCGCTCCCGCTTCGTGCTCGACCACGGCCGCTCCGCCGTCGAGCCACCCGTTGGCCGGGCCGTAACGCGCCAAGACCTTGACCCCGTTTGTACGCGGGCGGAGGAGTTCGGCCCAGATCCGTGCCTGACCGGTGATACCGCTCTCGTCGGTTTCTTCTACGGGTACGGGTTCATCGAGGGCGTAATATTCTTCTACCTCCACGCCGGCCACTTCCGCCAGAGGCCCGGGCTGGAGGGCGGGCAGGAGGGCGTTCCATTCGTCCTTCATCCCGCAGCGGACGGTCAGGACGAGACACCCGCCGGAAAGGACGTATTCTTTCAGCCGCGCCGCACGTTGGGAGTCCATCAAGATGAGGGCCGGCGCGATCACCAGTCGGTAACCGGCGAGTGGGGCCTCGGCGGAGACGATGTTCGCCGGGATATTCCGACGGGCCAAGGGCCGGTAGTAATGTTTAAGATGCATCACGTAGTCGAAGTCCCGGTGGTGGCGCTGCCACTCGATGGACCATCGTGACTCGTAGCAATTAAGAATGGCCACTTCCGCCTGGGGTTCGGTTCCGGTCAGTATTTCTCCCACTCGTGCAAAATCTTTACCCAATTGGGCAATCTCGCTAAAAAGCGGCCGTGGAAGGCCGTCGGCCCCGATGATGGTGCCGTGATATTGTTCCTGGCCGCCGGGGGCCGAACGCCACTGCCAGTAACAGACCGCCTCCGCGCCGTGGGCCACGGCGTGCCAGGCCAGAAGCCGGACCTCTCCCCGGTAGAGGTGGTTGTTAACCGCCTTCCAGTTCACGCAGCCGGGCTGGGTCTCCATGAGCCAGAAGTTTTTTCGTTTGAAGCCGCGGGTGAGGTCGTGGGCCGCGCCGGAGTCGAGATAATCGTGGTGGCCGGTCCCGACGTAGAAGTCCCATGCGGCCAGGTCCAGGTCGGCCGAGAGGGCGTAGTGGTCGAAACCGCCGAACCAACCCATGAAGTTGTGGGTAATGAATTGGCCCTTCCCGATATGGCGGCGGAGGATCTCGATCTGCATCTTCTGAAAGCGGCGGTAGCTCTCGGTGGGGAAGCGCTGGAACTCGAGCATCAGGCCGGGATTATGGTAGCCGATGGGAAGCGGAATTTGGCGCCAGTCGGTATAGGTCTGGCTCCAGTAGGCGGTGGACCAACGCCGGTTGAGGGTTTCCAGGTCCCCATAACGCCGGCGGAGGAAGGCCTGGAACTCATCCCGGCAGCGCGGACAGTAACAAACGCGGTTGAATTCGTTATCGATCTGCCAGCCGATGATCCCCGGCAAGCGTCCCAACCGTTCGGCCATTTTGGTGACAATGGCCGCGGTCTTCTCGTGGTAGAGCGGGGAGTTGACGCAGTAGTGGCAACGGTTCCCGTGTTGGGCCGGCCGGCCGTATTCGTCCACGGCAAGCGTTTCCGGGTATTTAGTGGTAAGCCAGGCCGGCGGCGCGGCCGAGGGCGTACCGATGACGCTCAAGATACCGTTTTCCCACAGGATCTCCACCGCCCGCGCCAGCCAGTCCAGTTCGTAGCGGCCCTCCTCCGGTTCCATTGTCGACCAGGCAAACTCCCCAAGCCGGACGACCGTTAGGCCGGCTTCTTTCATCAGCCGGACGTCCTCGGGCCACCTCTCTTCGGGCCAGTGCTCGGGATACCAGGCCGTCCCAAGGTGCAACATACCGTTCGCCTCCCAGAATAAGTAACTTTTAACCTTTGGCCTTTAATCTTGGACTGGAACAGATCTCCCTGGGCGAACCCGACCGGCAACGAGCTGCGATATTTTCCATCCTCCTACCCCGACGTCCGCCGGTGGACCTCTGCCTTTACCCTTTTGCCTTTTCCCTCTTATACGCGATGAAAAAAGGAATTCCTTCCGCCGGGGCACGGCAGGATGAAACCGGGCCCGAAGCGAAAAAATCAGCAATCTCTTGTCCGTCGGGTCCACAGACCTTAGTGGGATTAAACAGGATTAATAGGATTCACCGGATTAGGTGCAAGGATATATCTTCCACAGATAAAAGTATTATGCGTGCAGGCTGATTAACAAAATCTAATAAATCCTGTTAATCCTGTCCATTTAATTGGAGGAGGCCGCCATGTCCCCGAGCATCGAGTGCGCCCTCGCCGCCCTCCATCCGGCCGTCCGCGCCTGGTTCATCTGGAACTTCGCCGCGCCGAGCCCGCCACAGCTTCTGGGTTGGCCCCTTATCGCCGCGGGAAAAAATATCCTCCTTTTGGCCCCCACGGGTTCGGGGAAGACCATGGCCGCTTTCCTCCAGTGCCTCGGCCGGTTTTATACCACAAGCGAAGCCGGTCTTCCCGAGGCCGAGGGGGTGAGGCTGCTCTACGTCTCCCCTCTTAAGGCCTTAAACAACGATATTTACAGGAACCTGCTTCTACCGTTGGAAGGGATCGCCCGGGAAGCGAAACGCATGGGGTTAGAGCCATTACCTCTCCGGATCGCGGTCCGCACCGGTGATACGCCGCCGGCCGTGCGACGGGCGATGTTGAGAGAGCCGCCTTCCATCCTCATCACCACGCCGGAGTCGCTCTCTTTGCTCCTCTCCTCGCGGGCCCGGGACATCCTGCGCACGGTGGAGACGGTGATCGTGGACGAGCTTCACGCCCTCTATCCGAACAAGCGCGGGGTCCACCTGGCTCTTTCGCTGGAACATCTCGAGTCCCTCACCGGGAGGCCCCTTCAGCGCATCGGACTATCGGCCACGGTCAATCCGGCGTCGGAAGCCGCCGCCTTCCTGGCCGGAGGAGTGCTTGCCGAAGACGATCTCTGGCGGCCGCGGCCGGTGGAGATCGTCGATACCGGCCGGCGCAAAGAACTCGACCTACAGGTGGTCGTCCCGGTGGAGGACTTGAAGGAGCTACCCGAGAAAACCATCTGGCCGGCCATCGTAGACGAACTCCTCGTCCTCGTCCGGGCCCACCGTTCGACCCTGGTCTTCGTCAATAACCGCCGCCTGGCCGAGCGGCTTACCGCGGCCTTAAACGAGCGGGCCGGCGCGCCCATCGCCCGCGCGCACCACGGGAGTCTGGCCAGGGAGACCAGGCTCGAGGCAGAAGAGCTTTTAAAGCAAGGCCGCCTGCCCTGCCTGGTGGCCACTTCCTCCCTGGAACTCGGGATCGATGTGGGCGCCATCGACCTCGTCGTCCAGGTCGAATCGCCCAAAGAAGTGGCCAGGGGACTCCAGCGCGTAGGGCGGGCCGGCCACCTTCTGGAGCTTCCCAGCAAAGGGAGGATCATCCCCAAGAACCGGGCGGACCTCCTCGACTGCGCCTTGATCGCCCACGAGATGCGGGCCGGCAGGATGGAGGCGGCCTATGTTCCCCAGAATTGCCTGGACGTCCTGGCCCAGCAGATGGTGGCCTTAACGGTCACGGAGGAAAGAGGGGAAGAGGAACTCTACCGGATCGTTCGCCGCGCCTATCCCTATCGCGAGCTGGGCCGGGAACATTTCGCGCGGACGCTGGGCATGCTGGCCGGCGATGACGACGACGGCCGTTTCCTGGGGTTGCGGCCGCTGGTCTTCTGGGATCGGATCAACCGGCGGGTACGGGCCACGGATCGCGGTCGACGCCTCCTCTACCGGAACGGCGGGACCATCCCCGACCGGGGATATTTCCCCGTTTATCATGCCGAAAGCGGCGTCCGCCTTGGTGAACTCGATGAGGAGTTCGTCTTCGAGCGCCGCCGCGGGGACCGTTTCCTTCTCGGTACGGGCCTCTGGCGGATCGAGGAGATCCGGCACAACCGGGTCCTGGTCCGTTCCGCCGGCCGCGGGGAGGCCCTCGTCCCCTTCTGGCGGGGAGAGACCGTCGGCCGGAGCTACGAACTGGGCCGCCGGATGGGCGAATTCCTGGAGGAGCTCGCAGCCCGGCTTGAGGATGATGATTTCCAGGCCTGGCTGGCCCGGGAATGCCTCCTGGACCAAAACGCCGCCGCCAACCTTCGAGAATACCTCCTCGCCCAGCGCCGGGCCACCGGTTTCCTGCCGAGCCACCGCCGGTTGGTGGTGGAGGAATACCGGGACGAGCTCGGAGAATGGCGGGTGATGGTACATGCTCCTTTCGGCATGCGGGTTAACCTGGGGTTGGCCTTACTCATGGTGGAAGATTTCCGGGAGAAAGAAGGGCTGGAACTGGAGTTCGTCCATGACGATGACGGCATCCTCTTCCACGCTCCCGGCGGGGCGGAACCGCCCTCCTTCAATTTCGCTTCCCTCCCGCAGGAAGATCTCCCGACAAGCCTCGGGAGGATCCTCCGCGGGCTACCCATCTTCGCTACGGCTTTCCGCGAAAACGCCGCCCGCGCCCTGCTCCTCCCGGCGGGGGGGCGGGAACGGACCCCGCTATGGCTGGCCCGCTTGCGCGCCGCCGACCTCCTCCAGACCGTGAGCGACCGGCCGGATTTTCCTTTGATCCTCGAGACCATGCGGGACTGCCTCATGCGTTTCCTCGACCTCGAGGGTTTGCGGGGAGTCCTGGCCGGCCTGGCCGACGGAACCATCTTCGTCCACCGCTGCCGGACGCGGCGTCCTTCACCCTTTGCCGGTGCCCTGGCTTTCCGTCTGATAGGTGAATATATGTATACTCCGGACTTGCCCAAGGGTGAACGCCGTTTCCTGGCCTTTGGACTCGACCAGGCCGGGCTCAACGAACTTTTAGGCGGAGAGGGTCTCCGGGATCTCCTCGACGTGGAGGCCGTAGCCGCCGTGGCGGCCGAAGCACGGGGCGAGGCGGCCCATCTCCGACCCCAGAGCGCGGATGAACTCCATGCTTGGCTTTGCGCCGGGAGGGAACTGGTGGCGGAAGCGGTGGACGAAAAGCAGGCTATATGGCTTGAAGAGCTCAAGGCGGCCGGCCGGGTGGCCCTCCTCGCCTGGCCCCGGGGAGAAGGCGTTTTCCGCGCCTGGGTGGCGGCGGAGGACGCCCCGCTTTACCTCGTGGCCATCCCGAGGATCAGGCAACTCTGGCCCGAGGTCGCATTACCTCCGCCGCTGTTAGAAGGCCGGGAAGCCCGCCGGCGCCTGGTCCGCCGTTTTGCCGCCACCCATGGCCCCTTTACCCTGGAGGAGCTCGCCGGGCGGTACGGCCTCCCGCCGGAAGAGGTGGCCGCCGGCCTCGCGGAGCTTGTCGCCGAAGGGATCCTGGTCGCCGGAGAGTTCACACCGGCTCGTGGTGGTATCGAATGGTGCCATCGCGACCTTTTACGGAAGATCCGCCGTCTCAGCCTGGCCAAGGCGAGGAAAGAGATCGCGCCCCGCCGCCCGGCGGACTACGCTCTTTTCCTCGCCCGTTGGCATGGGATTCTCGGCTCGCGCAAACCTCAGACCATCGCCGAAGCCCTGACGGGACTGGCCGGGTTCTTTCTCCCGGCCCTTGCTTGGGATGAGCTCCTCGCGCTCCGCTCCCCGGATTACCGGCCCGCGGAGCTGGAACGACTCGTCGCCACCGGCCGGTTCTCCTGGCGGGCCCGGGGGCAAAGGGAGGGGATGGAGATCGGTTTCCTTCCCTTCGGCACTTCCTGGCCCACATGGGAGACCTCTTCTTCCCTTTCTCCGGCCGCCATTCGCATCGTGGAGCTCTTGCGGACCCACGGGGCCTCCTTCCTCGCCCAGCTCATGCGGTGGAGCGACCTTGACCCCGGGCCCCTCCTGGCCGCCCTCGAGGAACTCATGGCGGCCGGGCTGGTGACCAACGATAATCTGGGTCCGGTGCGGTATTTCGCGGGTCTTGCTGGCAAGAAAGGGTCTTACCGGCTCTCCCAAAGGATCCTTGAGGGGATGGGACGATGGGCACTGGTGGATGAAGGCCCTCCGCCCGGGCCGGAGGAGATGGCCGAACGCCTCCTCGCCCGTTACGGTCTTGTGACCGGCGAACATGCCCGCCGCGAGGGGACGGCCTGGGAGGAACTCCTTCAGGTT
Source organism: Bacillota bacterium (assembly GCA_012516115.1). Taxonomy (GTDB): domain Bacteria; phylum Bacillota; class UBA4882; order JAAYXC01; family JAAYXC01; genus JAAYXC01. Next base: position 6,855 of record JAAYXC010000288.1, read on the forward strand.
TACGACCGCTGGGAAACCATGGGGAGACTTCGCCGGAGTTACTTCGTGCGTGGCCTGGCCGGGATACAGTACGCCCTTCCGGAGGCCGTTGAGGAGCTGCGCACGCCCCGGCGGGAGGGGGAACCGGCATACTGGGCCCTTTTTAAATGCGATCCGGCCAATCCTTACGGTTCTCTCTTTCCCCTGCCCGTCCCCGGAGTCCAGGTCGAGGCCATCGTCCTGCGGGAAGGGGAGCCGGTGCTGGCCGCCGGGGGAAGAAAGATGCGGATCGTTCCCCTCGCCGAACTGAAAGAAGACGAACTTCGGGCGGCCCTTCTGGCCCTGATGAAACTCTTCGCCCGCCGGGGCCGGCTGCGCGTGGCGGAGTTCGCCGGACGGCCCGTCCTTACGACCCCGGCGGCGGAGATCCTGACGGAGATGGGGTTCGAGCGGGTCTACCGGGAGATGGTGAAGTGGGCGTGAGGAAGTCTTGGCCGATGTCGAATCCGCGATCGCCTTTCACATTGAAACCTTGAAACCTTCGGCCCCGGGGTATTAGAGGGCGAGTTTTGAGCCGAAGGAGCCGAAGTGTCCCGAATCGTATCTCAAAAAAAGGAGATCTCCGTTAGACGGAGAATAATAATTTTTATAGAGGTCCAATAGTTCTCTTTTCTAAGCCTTGAATTAAAAAGGAAAAACTGGGGTTTATTTCCCGAGGACTTAGAGAATGAGAGAAAGTCCTCCCGGGCAGATGGTTTTGAGCTATCGCCCGTGGAGAACTTTTGTTTTAGAGTCGACATTCCCTTAACAGGCTTCTTACGATGCTTGAGAATTCTTGGCCTGGGGTGGGTGTTATGATCTAGTAAAGGCACCGGAAAGATCGCTCGGGAGGAAAAACGCGTACGACGAGGAGGTAAAGGAGGTAGGGCGTGATGCCTGCAAAACGGAAAGACGTTTCTCTGCTCGTTCTCTGTGTCGCGATCATTGCCTTTGCGGCCATTATGAGCTATGCGATCGAGCGCGACTTTGGTAAAATTGTTGTCGAACCCGTAAAACTGATTGACGAGTCCGGGACGAGTATTGCCGGGAGTCTATACCTTCCCAAGGCAGCTACCCCGGAGAATAAGATGCCAGGGGTGCTCAATCTACACGGTCTTTTTAACGACAAGGATGCTCAGGATTCTTTCTCCATTGAGTTGGCGAGACGTGGGTTCGTTGTGCTCGCGATTGATTCCTTGGGGCATGGTGATTCTGGGGGAACAGTCCAACTTGGACGGTTTATGAGTGGTTCCGATGCCTATACGCTGGGGGCAAATACCGGTTATCTTTATCTCAAGAATTTACCTTTTGTGGATGCCAACAATATTGGTATCATTGGCCATTCATTGGGTGGCATCGCAGCCCAAAAAGTGGCCGCGATGAATCCGGATCACAAAGCACTCAACCCTCATGCCTCTATGCTTCTCGGTATTCCCGGCCTTCGTAACCTCCTTTTAACCATGGCCAGGTTTGAAGAATTCTTTCGAGAAGGTCAGCCTCGGACAGAATCTCTTACTAGTAATGCAACATTTATTGGAAAGCTCGGGTTAACTGAGTCCATTCAATGGAATACTACTTATGGTGATTTTTCCCAGGGAACGGCCCGGAGAGTAGCTTTTGTTAATATAAGTCACCATTTTCTTCCGCTTACCAATAAAGCGGTGGCCGAAACGGTGGAGTGGATGAGGCTTTCCCTGAAGGGCGGACAAAAGGATGGTTTATGGATTGAACCGACCAACCAGATTTTTATGTGGAAGAACCTTTTCGATTTAATTGCCTTCTTGGTCACGATGCTTTCGTTGATTCCGCTTACCAACATTCTCTTGACCACCGATTTCTTTAGTCCCGTGGTCCGTCCAGTACCAAGTCATTATGTCGCCAGTTCCCGTTCATGGTGGGTTTTTGCCACGGTGAATGCCCTTATTGCGGCCGTTCTTTTCCTCCCCCTTACTTATCAGGTGTTTCCGGTCGACAAAATAAACGCATTATTACCCTTTATGAAAGTACAAATGGCCAATGGACTTGCGCTTTGGTATTTGGCCAACGCTATTGTCTGTGGGGTTTTATTCTTAATTTGGTATCGTTCGTCGGCGAAGAAAGCCGGGGTAACGTGGTACGATATGGGGGTTTCCTTTGCCCAGGAGAATACCAAACTCAATTGGCAATTGGTCGGAAAGACAGTTCTTCTAGGTGGGGTTCTCTTTACCTGGATGTATTTGCTGGAAGGTATCTCGGAATGGGCGTTGGGGCAAGAGTTTCGCTTCGTCTGGCCTTTCATGCGCCAGTTCAGTAGTCCTTTACGTTTTGGCCTATTCTGGCTCTATCTTATCCCTGCCTTAGGGTTCTTCCTGGTAAACGGGGGCCTTTTCTTGTTCGGTCAGGTTCACCAGAAGGAATACAAAACTCCAACCCGGACCCTTTTTATGTGGTGGCTTAAGAACTGTTATGCCGCCTTATTTGGTTTGATCCTTCTGTGGGTTCTTCAATACCTACCATGGTTCCTCGGTATATCAGGGCCAGGCTTACCTGCTCTTGGATTACCGAATTCCGATGCCATTATGATGTGGGTGTTATGGTTGCAGGTGTTGATCCCCGAGTTTGCCTTCTTGCTTTTCTTGCTTACCTGGTTTTATCGTCGCACCGGAAGAATATATTTGGGCGCCTTAACGATTTCTAGTTTAATCGCGTGGTTCGTAGCTGCTGGTGGGGCGCTTGCTCCCTAACCATCTTCTTGCGAGGCGGTACTTGGGTTACGTTGGCGGAGGAAGGCGAAGGCTGGGCCGGAGCCTCTCCGCCTCCCCCCATGACGTTTTGCTGGGAGGGGACAATCGTTAAAGTAAGGGGACGGGAGAATAATGAGGAAATACATTATGGCCTTAGATCAAGGGACAACCAGCTCGCGAGCGGTCATATTCGGGAAAGACGGTTCGGTTCTGGGCATGGCCGCCAAGGAGTTCGCGCAGATCTACCCGCGCCCCGGCTGGGTAGAGCACGATCCGTGGGAGATATGGGATTCTCAAATCGGCGTGGTCAAAGATGTGCTGAAAAAAGCGGACGTTTCACCTGAAGACATAGCCGCCGTCGGCATCACCAATCAGCGCGAAACCACCATCGTATGGGATAAGAACACCGGTAAACCCGTCTGCAATGCCATCGTCTGGCAGTGCAGGAGGACGGCGCCTATCTGCGATGAATTGAAGGCGAAGGGCCTGGAGGAGAAGATCCGCCGGAAGACCGGCCTGGTGGCGGACGCCTACTTTTCCGGACCCAAGATCGAGTGGATACTGGACAATGTAGAAGGGGTGAGGGAAAAGGCGGAAAAGGGCGAGGTGCTCTTCGGCAATGTGGATGCCTGGCTCATCTGGAACCTTACCGGCGGCAGGGTTCACGCCACCGATTACAGCAATGCCTCCAGGACCATGTTGTTCAACATCCACACCCTGGATTGGGACGATGAAATACTAAAAGAGCTGGGCATCCCTAGGGCCATGCTGCCGGAACCGCTGTCTTCAAGTTACGTGTACGGTACCACCTCTCCGGCCGTATTCGGCGCGGAAGTGCCTATCGGTGGGGTGGCCGGAGACCAGCAAGCGGCGCTCTTCGGTCAGGCGTGTTACGCACCGGGTACGGCCAAGAACACTTACGGCACCGGTGGCTTTATGCTCATGAACACCGGCGCGAAGGCGGTCGAATCCAGAAGTGGTCTTCTCACTACCATCGCCTGGGGCATCAATGGGAAGGTCGAATACGCCCTGGAGGGCAGCATCTTCATCGCCGGTGCGGTGATACAGTGGCTCCGCGATGAGCTGGGTATCCTAAGCACGGCCGCCCAGAGCGAGGAATACGCGGCCAGGGTCGCAGATAACGGCGGTGTGTATTTCGTTCCCGCCTTCGTGGGTCTGGGTGCGCCTTACTGGGATATGTATGCCAGGGGCACCATCGTTGGTCTGACGAGGGGGGCCAAGAAGGAACACATAGTGCGGGCCGCGCTCGAATCGATCGCCTATCAGACCAGGGACGTACTGGAGGCCATGCAGAAGGACTCGGGAATCACCTTGGCCGAACTGAAGGTGGATGGCGGCGCCGCGGCCAATAATTTCTTAATGCAATTCCAGTCCGACATCCTTGGGGTCCCGGTCACGCGGCCGAAAGTGATCGAGACGACTGCCCTGGGCGCGGCCTACCTGGCGGGTCTTGCCGTCGGTTATTGGCAAGACAGAAAGGAGATCGCGGCCAATTGGCAGTCCGATCAAACCTTTAAACCAAAAATGGACGAAAAAAAGAGAGAAGAATTATATAACGGATGGAAAAAAGCAGTCATTAGAGCATTAGATTGGGAAGAAAAAAGATAAGGTTAAACTTTTACGCCAAATACTTTATACTTTTTGTGGTAGAGATTTATGAGATGAGACCACACCCTTTAGTTGTGGTGTGGGCTTTTTTTTGGGAGGATAAAAATGGAAGACATCGTAATCATCGGCGGCGGGGTCATCGGTTGCGCCGTGGCCCGCGCGCTCTCGCGCTATCAATTGAAGATCACCCTAGTGGAGAAAGAAGAAGACGTGGCCGCCGGGACCAGCAAGGCCAACAGCGCCGTGGTTCACGCCGGTTTCGATGCTAAACCCGGCACCTGGAAGGCCCGGATGAACGTCCGCGGCAACGCCCTCTATCCCGCCCTCTGTCGGGAGCTGGACGTGTCCTTCAAGCGTCCCGGCTCCCTGGTGGTGGCCCTGGAGGACGAGGAGATATCCGTCCTTACCGAACTTCTAGAAAGAGGCCGACAAAACGGGGTAGAGGGCCTGGTCATCGTAGGTCGGGAAGAGCTTTTGCGGTTGGAACCGCACATCAATCCGCAGGCCGTGGCCGCCCTTTATGCCCCCACGGCCGGGATCGTCTGCCCTTACGAGTTGACCATCGCCCTGGGCGAGAGTGCTTGCTTAAACGGAGTGAGGTTCCTTCTTGCAACCAGAGTTACGGGGGTGTCGGTAGAGAAGGGAACCATCAAGGGGGTCGAGACCACAAGAGGTTTCATCCCGGCCCGCTTCGTCGTCAACGCCGCCGGGCTTTACGCCGACGAGATCGCCCGGCTGGCCGGGGCCGAAGAATACATCATTACACCACGGAAGGGAGAATACCTCCTTTTCGACAAGACCTGCGGGAATCTGGTCCACCACCCTCTTTTCCCCACGCCTTCGCCGATCTCCAAAGGGATCATGGTCTGCCCCACGGTGGACGGCAACCTCTTCATCGGCCCCAATGCCAGGGACGTCCAAGACAAGACCGACCTCCGCGTCACCGCCCGCGGGCTGGAAGAGATCATCGCCGGCGGGCGGAGACTCGTCCCCCGTCTTCCGCTGGGGGAAGCCATCACTGCTTTCGCCGGGCTGCGGGCGGTGGCCGAGACCGATGATTTTATTATCGGGGCTTCCCGGCGGGTCAAAGGCTTCATTAATGCCGGGGGGATCCAGTCGCCCGGCCTGGCCTCGGCCCCGGCCAGCCGGGCGATCTCGTCGGCGTAAAGCCCGGCGGCGTTGACGACGAA
>JAAYXC010000289.1 GCA_012516115.1 Bacillota bacterium
AATAATTTTCGCCGGAGGCCTCAACAATTCCTTCTTTTTCTATGACTAATTTTGTTTTTAAAGGAAAAAAAGAAACGGAGATATTTTCCGGAGGTGCAAGGGGAGGCTCCCGCCGAGACTCCATTCCAGCATTTTCTCGGCGGTTCGATAGGGATCGATACAGTACTCACCCGCTGCCAGGGCTTTTCTGAAAGCTATGACTTTTTCCTCCCGCACGGCCGGCAGGACCTGAAGGGTCTTACGGTAGCGACGGAGCTCGGCGGGGCGAAGTTCGCGCGGTGGGCAGGTGGGGGCCAAGGAAGAAATGACGAAGTAACGTGTGCCGGGGAAAATACCCAAGCGCTTTTCCCCCCGAGGTTTTCTAACAGAAACGGGTATAGATTCTTCGATGAAAATATCGGCCGTTTAACGCGCCAAGCTTAGCGATTTTCCCCGCCCGTGGACCAGTTCTCTTCCAGAGAACCATTGGTCAGGGTCAGCACTCCGATCTCCACTGCGCCGGCGCGTAACATGGCCCGGGCGCACTCGGAGGCCGTATAACCGGTGGTGAGGATGTCGTCGAGGAGCAGGATCCTTCGCCCGGCGAGGGCCGCCGGCATCGTGACCCGGAAGGCCCCCTGCACGTTCTCCCGGCGTTCACGACGGTCCAGGCGCCTCTGGGCTTCGGTGGGCCTGGTCCGGATGAGGATCCCATCCAGGACCGGTCGGCGGAGGGCTTCACCCACCGCCGTGGCCATGACGGCCGCCTGGTTGAAACCCCGTTCCGTTTCCCGTTCACGATGAAGGGGCACGGGAACGATAACGGCATAGGCGCGGAAGAGGCCACTTTCTTCCCGGGCATAGCGGGCCAGGAGACCGGCCAGGGCCCGCGCGAGGACGAGGGAGCGGCGGATTTTCACCTCCTGAAGATAGGCCCTGGCCGGACCGTCGTAGAGACAGACCGCCCGTGCTCGGCTAAAGAAGAGGCGCTCGCGTTCACATTCGGGACATATTTCACGGCGTGTGGCCAGACGAAGGAGACGCCCACACCGCGAGCAGAGGGGCGGGGTCAAAAAGGGGAGACGAGAAAGGCAAGTGGGGCAGAAAGCCAACGTGGGATGGGCCGTTTCCCGTCCGCAGACCGCGCAGCGGACGGAAGGAGGGAAGAGAAGATCGGTCAATCCGGTCAAGAAATCGCGCCAGAATCCGGTCATGATGGGGTCGCTCCTTGGGTGGCAAGAGTGGTCAAGAAACCTTCCCGGGCCGCTTCTTCGTTGGCGGCCAAGATGGCCGCCCGGGCCGCTTTCATGGCCGGGCTGATCCGCGCGGCCAGAAAATAGACGGTCCCTTCGGGGGCCGCGGCTAAACGGCCGGCCCTCCCCGCCATTTGGATGAGGGTGGCGGCATCGAAGACCGCTTCATGGTCGGCCCAGAGTACTCCCACATCGATGGGACCCAGGGTGAGGCCGCGTTCGAGGACGGTGGTGGTAACGAGGACCGCCAGTCGCCCCTGGGCGAAGAGGGTTCGTTTGGCCTCGCGCTCGGGATCGGCTGCATGGAGCCAGGCGATCCGTAACCCCCGGTCCGCCCCCCATTTTGCTAGAGTGCGGCCGGCCTCCTCGGCAGCACGGACGGTGGGGACGAAAAGGAGGAGCCGACGGCCTTTGGCTATGGTGGCGGCGATTATTTCGGCCAAGGCCGAAGGAACCTCCCGATCTATGTCGCCGGGTCGCAGAGAAAGGCGGATGAATTGGGGAACCGGCAAGGGATGGCCGTGGGGTCTCACCGGCAGACGGACGTAAGGGAGACGACCGTCTCGCAGACGTCCGGTCAGTTCATCCGGGGGGGTGGCGGTGACGTACACGAGCCGCCCTCCGGGTCCCCGGGCCCGGGCCACGGCGTGATAGAGCATCCGGTTACCGTGATAAGGAAAGGCGTCCACCTCATCCAAGATTACCAGGTCGAAGGCACGGTAAAAACGGAGGCACTGGTGAGTGGTGGCCACGGTTAGAAGTGGATCCGGGTTCTCCTCTTCGTGGTGCCCTCCGTGGTGGACGGCCAGGCCGATGGAGGGAAAGGCGGTTCTTGCCCGGGCGGCAAGGTCCGCCGCCACGTCCCGTCGGGGGGTGGACAAAAGGACGCGGTCGCCCTGCGCCAAGGCGACGGTCAGGGCGGAGAAGACCACTTCGGTCTTGCCGGCCCCGCAGACGGCCCACAGGAGGAATTCTTCGGCCCCGGAACGGAGGAAATCCGCCAGGGCCGCCGCCGCCCTTTGCTGGGCCGGGGTAAGGGTGAAACCGAACGACGGGGGAAAGAGCGCGACAGCCCTCCCGGATTTCGCCGGTCGGGCGCGGGCGTAGAGTGTGCCGCATCCGGTGGCCGGGCCCAGGTTATGGCAGGCGGGACAGATCCAGCAGTCGGGTTCTCCGCAGAACCAGCAGTCTTCACGCTGGAGAACGATCTGCCCGCACCGGCGGCAGACGGCCCGGTCGAGTTGAAGGGCTTCCACGGCCGGCATGACCTCGATCTCGCCGCGCAGAGCCAGCTCGGCCAGGAGGTCTTCACCCTCTGCGCCCGGCAGCCCTCCCCGGAAGAGATAATGGATTTCACCGGAAGAGAGGATCTTCCCTTCCAGGCCGGCCAGAACGGCGGCGGCGAGATCGGAAGGGAACGGAAAGAAAGGCGTGGGCGGCCACGTCTCCCAGGTAAACGTGGCCGGGCGTCCCCACCACCGGAGGCGCTCGCGGACCGCGCGGACGATGACCCGGCGGAGATCCTTTTCGTTTCTCCGTTCCGCCAACACCGTCCGGGCCCGACGGGCCAGAGCGGCCGCCAGCCAGTGGGGGAAAGAACGATCGCCCACCAGGATCTGCCGGGGAGGTTCGTCCTCCCGGAGGGCGGCCACCGCTTCCGGCCGGGAGGTAATGAGGATCTCCGCCCGGGTCGGAAGATAGACAAGATAATAACGTCGATTCATCATTCGGCGCTCCGTTTCAGCCTTTCGGCGAGGAGGGTATGGCGCGTCTCGGTCTTGTTGTTGTGCACGGCGATGCCCAGGGCCTTCTTCGTACCCACCAGGACGACCAGGCGTTTGGCCCGCGTCACCGCCGTATAGAGGAGATTTCGCTGGAGCATCAGGTAATGCTGGGTGGTGAGGGGCAAGCCCACCACGGGGTATTCGCTACCCTGGCTTTTATGGACGGAAATGGCGTAGGAGATCACCAGTTCGTCCAGTTCTTCCCGTTCGTAGACCACGAGGCGCTCACCACCCACGTCGGGGAAAGCGACGTGGACCTGACCTTCTTCGCGGTCGATCAACCGGATGCGCCCCATGTCGCCGTTAAAAACCATTTTCTGATAATTGTTCCGGATCTGCATGACTTTGTCCCGTTCCCGCAGAACCGTGTTGGCGTATTGGAGTTCCGCCCGGCCCGCTTTGGGTGGGTTCAGTCTTTCTTGGAGGATACGGTTGAGGTTATCCACTCCGGTCACGGTGCGGCGCATGGGCGTTATGACCTGGATGTCTTCGATGGGGTCACATTTTAAGTAATCCGGCAGACGTTTGGTCACCAGGGTCGAGATCTCTTCGGCGATCTTCTCCGGATCCTCACAGGGCAGGAAGTAAAAGTCCCCCTCTTCTCCCCGGGCGGGGAAGATCGGCATCTGTCCCTGGTTGATACGATGCGCGTTGAGGACGATGAGGCCTCCTTCGGCCTGACGGAAGATGGTCTCCAACCTGACGGTGGGGATGGTCTGGGCGGCAATGAGATCGCGCAGGACGTTCCCGGGCCCCACCGAGGGTAACTGGTCGGCGTCACCCACCAGGACCAGGCGCGTCCCGGGGGCCACCGCCTTCAGAAGCTGGTAAAAGAGGGGCAGATCGATCATGGAGACCTCGTCCAGGATGAGCGCGTCGGTTTCCAGGGGACGTTCTTCGTTACGGAGAAAGCCACGGACGCCTTCATTATAGCCGAACTCCAGCAGACGGTGGATGGTTTTGGCCTCATGCCCCGTCGTCTCGGCCAGGCGTTTGGCGGCTCGTCCGGTGGGGGCGGCCAAAAGGAAACGGAGGCCGAAAGCGGCGTAAAGGCGAAGGAGACTGCGGACGGTGGTCGTCTTTCCGGTACCGGGGCCGCCGGTAATGATGGTCACTCCGTGCTGAAGGGCCGTTAGAACGGCCTGTCGCTGGGCATTGGTGAGCCGGATTCCGTCCGCGGCCGCAAGCCGCTCGAGAAAAGCGGCGGGATCACCGGGACGCAAGGGCACGGGCTGGCGGAGCAATTCCATCAGGCGGGCGGCCACGCCACGCTCGGCATGGTAGAAGGAAGCGGGATAAAGGAGACTCCTTCCCTCTCGGTCGTGTTCCACAAAGAGTTCGCGTTCCTCGAGCAGGGTGGAGATGGCCTGGCGAACCAGATCTTCGGGCACGCCGAGTTCGGCGGCGGCCGCGACCGCGAACTCGTCCTCCGGCGCGTACACATGACCACCCTCCCGGCAGAACTCTTGCAGGAGGAAGATCGTGCCGGCCTTGATCCGGTGGGGGGAGGTGGCCACTACCCCCAGTTTGGCCGCGATGAGGTCGGCGGTTTTAAAGCCGATCCCGTAAACCTCTTCGGCCAGGCGGTAGGGGTTCTCCCTGATCATGGCGATGGCGTGCTGGCCGTACGCGCGATAGATCTTGGTCGCCATGAGCGTGGTGATGCCGCAACCCTGGAGGAAGACCATGATCTCGTTGATCTCTTTTTGCGCCTGGACGGCCCGGGCGATCCGCTCGGCTTTTTTGGGGCCGATGCCCTCGATCTGGGTGAGCCGTTCGGGCCGCGCCCGGATGATATCCAAGGCCGCAAGGCCGAAGGCGCGGACGATCTTTTTGGCCGTGACCGGCCCGATACCCTTGATGAGCCCGGATCCGAGGTAGCGTTCCATCCCGACGAGGGTGACCGGCGCCACCCGTTCCATCGCCTCGACCTGGAACTGGCGGCCGTATTCGGGGTGGTCGATCCATTCGCCGGTAAGGCGGAGGGTTTCACCCACGCTGATACCGGGTAGATTTCCCACGATGGTGGTCAGGGTACCGTCGGGCTCCTGCTGGAATTTGGCCACGGTAAAGGAGTTTTCTTCGTTATAAAAGGTGATTCGTTCCACCGAACCCTCGATGACGGGCATGATCCGCCCCCCGCCGATCTTTTTAGCGGATTTTGCGCCAATCCGCCAGAATCTTTGCCAGCCAGGACCACGTTCTGGCCGGCCCGCCATGGAAAAGGGCCAGAAACGAGAAAACGATCAGTACGCCCAGGAGGAGGAGAAGCAGCCCCGCGAGGAACCAGCTTTTTTCTCTGGCCAAAGGTCAACCTTCCTTTCGCCGGAGGTGGCCGGTGGGTTGGAACGGAAGATCTTGATTCGACATTCGACATCCGGTTCGGATATCCTGTTTTTGCTTGTCACCCGCACTACCCGGGTGGTATACTTTTCTAGGAACTTTCTCCCGTCCCGTCAGGAGAATAAGCATGTAGAGCCTTCGGGCGGCGGCGGG
>JAAYXC010000290.1 GCA_012516115.1 Bacillota bacterium
ATCTGCAGTAAGGACGATCTCGGTCCCGGTCATCACCGGGCCGTTGTTTATCCGGTAGTATGTGGCCGCCACGCCGCTTCCTTCATCGGTGGCATTAAGGTGGATCTCCACCGGTTCCCTTATCCATTCGCCTTCGTTTCGATAATCGTGGCTTGTAACCGGAGGAATGGTATCCACGGCTTCGCTTTCTTGGACCACCAGGATATCGTCTATCCCCACCGCCTGATGCCGCCGCGCGGCCCGGTAGGCAAAGCACAGCTTGGCAAAGTCGAGATAGGTCTCATCACGCAGGGAAAAGACTTCTTTATCGTCGCCGAAAAGACGGATCGGCCCGCCTTCCGCGGGCGGGGCGAGAACCATCCGGAACGTATGCCAACCGCGGAGGGGGGTCTTGAAGAAGACCTTCTTGAGGAGGGCTTCGTGGGGCCGGCCGGCTTTGGAGAAGGCGAGGTCGAAGCCTTCTTCTTTCCCCCGGCGGGAAGGGGAGATGGCCAAGCGGTAGAGGACGATCCCCCGGCCGTCGACGAGGCCCACTGCCAGCTCTTCCTCGCTCCAATGCCGGTTGTCGAGGGAAAGGAAGTCCACCTTCCACTCCACGGCGAGGGCGTTATTCCTCCTAGTGGCGGCAAAGCGCGGAGTGTAAATCTTCGCCGCGCGGCCCATGCCGCCGGGATTGATGCCTTTCATGTAACGGCCTTTGAGGTCGAGGGTCCAAAAGGAAGGATGGAAACCGGTAAACCCGAGTTCTTGGAGGCTCTTGCCGTGGCCGAAGTCTTCGTCGTAGTAAACCGGTTCGGTAAGGCCGCCTGCGGCGGCAAGGAAGGAGATAAGGAGGACGAAGAGGAGGACTACCCGGCCCTTCATGGCGATCCCCTCCGATTAGGATTTTTTGTATGAATTTGTTATAAAAGATTATATCATACCATGGCAAAAATTTGTGTCGATTTATACCGGATTTTACCGAAAGAGGAGAAAAAATTTTCGGTCCGGATGGGAGGGATTTTTAAGGCAGCGACGGTGGTTTCCTTCCCGGAATTCCCGTCAGTCTTTTCGCCCGAAGACGAGGTAGGCCAACGGCCCAAGGGTACCGATGAAGACGATTACCAGGAACCACAGCCATTTCGGTCCGGTTACCCGCTCCCGGCCCCGCAGGTCGAGCAGGGCCAAGAACATCAGAATCAACTGCAAAACGATGAGGAAGACAAGAAGGAGGATTTCCCGCACCGAAAACATAGCGTGACCTCCTGACAGGAAAATGTAGAAGAAGGATCTTTTGTCGCTTTTTCTACTTTTATGCCCAAAATTCCTCCTTGTTCCTCTTTTAGCCAGGGGAGAGGAATTCGAGCGCGGATGGGGAAGATATTTCTTTGTCATAGACCGGAGAAAGGAGTCCTTTTCATGCTCGATCTGGCCTACATTCGTGAACATCCGGAGGAGATCAAGCAGGCGGCGGCCAAGAAACGCCTCGATGTGGATGTGGACCGCCTTCTCGCCTTGGACGTTGAACGGCGCACGCTAATCAAGGAGGTGGAAGCCTTACGGGCGAAGAAGAACGCCGCCTCCGACCGGATCGCCAAACTGGTCGGCGAGGAGAAGGCGCGCGCCATCGCCGAGATGCGCGAGGCTTCGGCCAGGGAGAAGGAACTGGCCGCCACGCTTAAGGAAGTCGAGGCGGAACTGGAGCGCCTTCTGCTCCTCGTCCCCTCGCCGCCGGCGCCGGACGTCCCGGAGGGCGACGAGAGCGCGAACGTGGTGATTCGCACCTGGGGAACCCCGCGGGAATTCGATTTCCCGCTCCGCGACCATGTGGAGCTGGCCGAGCTTCTCGACCTCATCGACATCCCCCGCGGGGTCAAGGTCGCCGGTACCCGTTTTTACTATCTTAAAAACGAAGGCGCCCTCCTCCACTGGGCCGTCTGCCGGTTTGCCCTCGACCATCTGGTGCGCAAGGGTTTCACCCCCATCTATGTGCCGGTGTTGGTCAAACGGGAGGCCATGGTGGGGACGGGTTACTTCCCAGGTGGGGAAGAACAAGCCTATAAGATCCCCGAGGACGACCTCTTCCTGGTGGGGACGGCCGAAGTCTCCCTTTGCGCCTACCACGCGGACGAGATCCTGGCCGAGGACGAACTGCCTAGGCATTACGTGGGGTATTCCAGCTGTTTCCGTCGGGAGGCCGGGACCTACGGAAAGGATACGCGCGGCATCTATCGCATCCACCAATTCGACAAAGTGGAGCAGGTGGTGATCTGCCGGAACGACGTGGAGGAGTCCATCCGGGAACAGGACTTCATCCAGGAGAACGCCGAGGAGATCGTTCGCGCTCTGGGGCTTCCCCACCGGGTGGTGGTGGTGGCCACCGCCGAGATGGGCCAGGGTCAGGTGAAAAAATACGACATCGAGACCTGGATGCCCGGCCGCGGCGGGTACGGGGAAACCCATTCTTGCTCCCGTTTTTACGATTTTCAGGCCCGGCGGCTCAATCTCCGCTACCGGACGAAGGAAGGCGAGATCAAGTTCTGCCATACCTTGAACAACACGGCCATCGCCTCGCCGCGCATCCTCATCGCCATCCTCGAAAACTACCAGCAGGCCGACGGAAGCGTGGTCGTCCCGGAGGTTCTCCGGCCCTACCTGGGGGGGATGGAGGTCATCCGGCCGAAGCGTTAAGGCGTGGTCCTCGGTTTTGTATACCTCTTGAGGGTACGGGTCAAGATCGATCCGGAAAGGCAGGGGGCTGCGGTGCTCGTCATCTTCGTCCGGACCCTCATTCTCTATGCTTTGATCGTCTTCGTCATGCGCCTCATGGGCAAGCGCCAGATCGGTCAACTCCAGCCCTTTGAACTGGTGGTGGCCATCATGATCGCCGATCTGGCCTCCGTGCCCATGCAGAACCGCGACCTTCCCCTGGCGAGCGGGATCATCCCCATCCTCACCCTCCTTGTGGCCCAGGTGGGGCTCTCGTTTTTGACCATGCGCAGCCAGTGGGCGCGGAAGGTCTTTTGCGGCACGCCTTCGATTCTGGTACGTAATGGAAAAATATGTCAAAAAGAACTCGCCCGTCTGCGCATTAACCTCAACGATCTTCTCGAACAACTGCGGGCCAAAGACGTCCCGAACCTTGCCGACGTGGAATTCGCCGTGCTGGAGACCAACGGGCAACTCAGCGTCATTCCCAAGTCCCAGCGTCGGCCGGTCTGTCCGGCGGATCTTAATCTCGCTACCGAGTACGAGGGGCTACCGCTAGACCTCATCATTGACGGCCGCGTCCTCCGGGAGAACCTGGCCCGGGCCGGGTTAGATGAAAAATGGCTCCGGGGCGAGCTGGCCAAATTCGGTTTTGCCGGACCGGAGGAGGTCTTCTTCGCCAGCCTTGACACGGCGGGCCGCCTTTATTATGAGGGGAAGGAGAAGAACTGATGCGGCTTTCGTTGATCTTGGCCGCCTTTTTAATCGCCTTTCTCGCTTTGGGGATCTTGGCGGAAAAAAGGATGAAGGAGACCGGGCACGAGCTTTTAGTCCTGCTGCGTCAGTCCGAACGGGCCCTGGCCGCGCGAGACCGGGCCGAAGCCCTGACCGCCCTCCGGCGTTTCAAGAAGCACTGGGCGAAGACGGAGAAGACCTGGGCCCTGGTAAGCGACCACCACGAGATGGATCAGGTGGATCTGGCCGTCGATCGGGCGGACAAATACCTTTCGACCGGGAGTCTTCCCGAAGCGGCGGCGGAGATCGCCTCCCTTATCTTCCTGATCGAACACATCCCGAAAAAGGAGACCCTCGGCCTCCGTTCGGTGTTTTGACGGGATCGGGAAAAGGCACGTCTAAACGCGGACAGGTCCTCATATGATCGGCCAAAGAGAACCCCTTGACGAGGTGGCATCTTGACGGAGACGAAGGACCCGGGCCGCATCTATCGCCGTGCCCTTCCCTGTTGGCTGGCCTTGACCATGCTTGTGGCCGTGGTACGGGTAGCCCGGCCGGCCGGCGCGGAGCTACCCCGCCGCGGCCGGTTCCGGACCGGTCTGGAAGCGCTCACCGTCGTGAGGGCGATGGCCGAGAGGCCGCAAGCTTTGGGCCAGGTTATGCTCTGTCTGGGGATCCCCACCCTCGCCCGGCGGGCGGGGGAGGAAGACCCGCTCTTCCGGACGGATCTGGACTGGGTCGGACTATTTTGGCGCCTCGCCGCCGGCCTCCGTTATACCACGCCCCAGGAGACTTTCCGCGCCGGCCTCCGGGTTCTCGGCTTCCGGCGGCTGGCCAGTCTCCCCCGGCTGGTGATCCGGAAAGAGGAAAATCGGCCCGCGCGGGAAG
>JAAYXC010000291.1 GCA_012516115.1 Bacillota bacterium
GAGGATCTTTCGTCAATACCCCACCCGTCCCCTGGCCCCTTTTGCGCCGCCGTCTCTCCTGGCGGGAAGTCTGGCGTCGCCTGCAGGGGGCGGTGGAAGAAAAGGTGGCGACCGCGGGGACGGACTGGTACCGGTCGGCCCGGGAAAGGTTGTCCCGGGAGATGACCGTGCTCCGGCGATATTATCTGGCGAGCGTGGCCGAGGGCGGTGACCAGGAGACGGCCCGGACCGAATATACCCGCCGCGCCGAAGAGCTCGTCGAGATGTGGGCGCCCGCGGTCCGGGTAACCCTGGCCAACGCCGCCCTGCTTTATCTTCCCCGCCTTCGCTTTTTGGCCGTCGACCGAGATGGACGGGACTTTCCCCTTATCTACGACCCGGTGGGGGAGGGGCTGCGATGGGAAGGAGAGCCTCCTTCTTGAGTTTTAATCTTTTCGGAACCCCCGGGGATGGGCCAGGAACCATCGCCAGGCCGTCTCGATGATCCGTTCCAGCTCCGGATAACGTGGCCGCCAGCCGAGTTCTTGCTGGATGCGGGCGGAACTCGCCACGAGCACCGCCGGATCGCCCGACCGCCGGGGCGCCGGTCGAACCGGGATCTCCCGTCCGGTGACCCGGCGGGCCGCCTCGATGACCTCCCGGTTGCTGTAACCCTGGCCGTTGCCCAGGTTATAGATCTCGCTCGGGGCCCCTTCGGCCAGGGCCTTTAAGGCCAGCACGTGGGCTTCGGCCAGGTCCATGACGTGGATGTAGTCGCGGATGCAGGTCCCGTCCGGGGTGGGATAGTCCGTGCCGAAGAGCTCTACCTCCCGCCGGAGGCCGAGGGCGGTCTGAAGGACCACCGGGATGAGGTGGGTCTCGGGGTTATGATCTTCGCCGATGCGACCTTCAGGTTCACTACCGGCGGCATTGAAGTAACGCAGCGAGATGTAACGCAGGCCATGGGCCCGTTCGTACCAGGCCATCATCTGCTCCACCGTCAATTTGCTGAAGCCGTAGGGATTGGTGGGCACGGCGGGATGATCTTCCGGAATGGGGATCTCTTTTGGCTCACCATAAACGGCGGCGGTGGAAGAGAAGACGAGATAGGGGACGCCGCAGGCCCGCATGGCCTCAAGCAGGGTCAGGCCCCCATAGATGTTGGTCCGGAAATATTTCCCCGGGTGGATCATGGACTCGCCGACCAGGCTGTCGGCCGCCAGGTGGATGACGGCCTCGATCCCCTCCCGGTCCAGGATCTGCTGGACCGTGCCGCTATCGGTGATGTCGGCCTGGATGAACTTACCGCCCAGGACGGCCTCTTCATGACCTTTGCTCAGGTTATCGAGGGTAACGGGCTCGTGCCCGGCCTCGAGTAAGGCCAAAACCACATGGCTACCGATGTAACCCGCACCGCCGGTAACGAGAACGCGCATCCTCTTTCCCCCTGTTATTGCTTGCTGGGTTTAATGCGGATTATTATTCGCCTTTCCGGCCCAATAACCTTTTTTTGCTCAATTCTTTCCTTCCGGCCCGACCAAGGAGGAGTTATTTCGACCGCGTCGAAAAACAAAAAATCTCAGAAGCGCTTATGCGGAGAATTCCGACTTTGGGAGGCTGAAAAAAATTTGTCAGCATCAAACCGGGTAAAACGCTCAGTGACAAGCGGACCTTTATTAATCTGCCCTGGAAGCTCTACAAAGACGATCCGCACTGGGTGCCGCCCCTCCGCCTCGATATGTGGAATACC
>JAAYXC010000292.1 GCA_012516115.1 Bacillota bacterium
GTCCCGGGATACCCCACGATCAGGCAGGCCTCGAGATCCCCCACGTCGATCCCGAGCTCCAGGGCGTTGGTGGCCGTGACGGCCAAAAGATCGCCCGCGAAGAGCTGCCGTTCGATCTCCCGCCTTTCGGCCGGGAGATAACCGCCGCGGTAGGCCCGGATCTTCTTGGCCAGGCCGGGGTGGCGGCGGGCGACGAGTTCGGCCGCGTAGCGTTGGAGCAGCTCGGCCACGACCCGGGCCCGGCCAAAGGCGATGGTCCGCACTCCTTCACCGACCAAGGCCGCCAGGAGCTCCGCCGCCTCGCTGTTGGCGCTCCGGCGCTCTCCCGTCCCCTCATCGAGCCGGGGCGGGTTCCAGAAAGCGAAGACCTTCGGACCCCGCGGGGCGCCGTCCTCGTCGACAAGCGTAAACTCCCCACCGACGAGCCGCTCCGCCAGTTCGCGGGGGTTGGCGATCGTCGCCGAACAGGCGATGAAGATCGGTTCCGACCCGTAATGCCGGCAGACCCGGCGGAGGCGCCGGAGGACGTTGGCCACGTTGGCGCCGAAGATCCCCCGATAGGTGTGGATCTCGTCGATGACGACGAAGGAAAGCCGGCCGAAGAAATGGCCCCAGGCCGGGTGGCGTGGAAGGATCCCCTGGTGGAGCATGTCGGGGTTGGTGAGAATCAGGCGGCCTTCATCGCGGAGCTTTCGCCGCTGGTGGGAAGGGGTGTCGCCGTCATAGGTCCCCACCTGCTCGGGTGGCAAGACCCCCTCGCCCAGGCGGAAGAGCCCCCGGAGCTGGTCCTGGGCCAAGGCCTTGGTGGGAAAAAGATAAAGCGCCCGGGCCTGCGGATCCAGGAGGAGTCGCTCCAGGACGGGGAGATGGTAACAGAGGCTTTTTCCGCTGGCCGTGCCGGTGGTGACGACCACGTTCCGGCCGGACCGCACGGAGGCGATGGCAGCCGTCTGGTGAAGGAAGATGTTGGTTATACCCAGTTCGACGAGGCGCGCGGCAAGGGCCGGCGGAAGGGGCGGCTCGAGCTCCGCGTAGCGGGCCTCCCGCACCGGGAGCTCCTTCACGTACGCCAATTGGCCGCGATAGGCGCGGCTTGCGGTCACCGCCTTTAGAAAACCCCGCGCATCCAAGACCGTACGGTCCTTTCTTTATGACGAATTTTAGAACTTAGGGTGAGAATTTTTCTCCCTACTAAGCTCACAAAGAAGACCAAGAGGGTAAAGGCGGAATAAATAATTTCATCTCACAAAGATTACAAAAGACACCAAGAGAATATCAAAATTTATTTGTTTTCCTTTGTAATCTTTCTCGTTTTGTGAGAGGATTCGCGTCTTTTACGGTTTTTACGAGATAACTCGTTTTTCTCTCGCAAAAATCGCAAAGGACGCAAAGAAAGATACTGAAACTAAATCTCTAATCAAAGAACACTAAAACAATATCAAAACTTAATGTCTAATTGTTCTTTGTGGTCTTTGTGTCTTTATGAGATAAATCATTATTCGACGGGCGCGACCGGGTTCCTCCCCGGCACGCGCCCCAAGACGGAAGGACAAAAGAAGAGACCGAACCGCCCTCTATCTCCCCAGGTGCCCCGCGCGCCAGTCGCCGATTAGCGTCAGGGCCGCCGGAGAAAAAGTCTCCTCGATCTGGCCATACTCGGCCGGGGACCCGGTCTTGCAGGTCTGGAAGAGATGGTTCAGCCCCGGCAAGACCTTCACCGTAAAGTCAGATACCCCGCCCGCCCGCAGCGCGGCCTCGATCTGGGGCAGGTTCTCCGCGGCCGGCACCTGGAGGTCCTTCTCTCCGTTTAGGGCCAAGACGGGACAGGTCAGTTCCCGGAGGGCCGGCCGGGGGTCGTAGGTGAGGAAGAAACGGAACCAGGGAGTAAGAAGGGCCCCCATCTGGCTCTGCATGAAAGCCTCTTCTCGGCCGGCCAGGGCCTCCTTCTCCGCCGCCGAGAGGCTTGCGAGGTAGTCGCGGAGGATGGCCTGCAGCCGCCCGGCCGCCGCGGCCGGGTCCTTCTCCTCCTTTAGTACGGCAAAGAGCCTCTCCTGGAGCCGGCGCTCCCGGCGCACCACCTCCTCGGGCGCGCCGGCGGTGCGCAAGATGAGCTCGGTCTGACGGAGGATGAGCTCCTCACCCGGAATACCCGGTGCGGCCAAGAGGACCAGACAGGCCACGTCTTCTTTGGCCCGGGCGGCGGCCAGGACCGCCACCAGGCCGCCTTCGCTATGGCCGACGAGCGCGATCCGCCCCGGATCGATCTCCGGACGGGCCTTGAGATAGCCCACGCCGGCCAGGGCGTCTTCGGCCAGATCGGCGGTGGTGGCGGTATTCGCCTCCCCGGTGGACCCCCCCACCCCCCGGTCGTCGGCGCGGAGCACGGCAAACCCCCTCCTGGTCAGGTAGTCGGCCAGGACGAGGAAGGGCCGGTGGCCCATGATCGTTTCATCCCGATCCTGGGCACCCGAACCGCTGATGAGGATCGCGGCCGGATGGGGCCCGGCGCCCGGCGGGATGGTCAGGGTGCCCGCCAGGCGGACGCCGGCCTTCTCGTTGGCGTAGACCACCTCTTCCGCACGATAAGGATAGGGCGGCCGGGGCTCCTGGGGCCGCCGGAGCGCGGGCGGCTGCTCCGTCTTGTGGAGGACGAGGGGGAGCCCGGCGCCCATCTGGCGCCAGTGGCCGCCGATCTCGGTCCCGTCCGGGCTAAACCGGCCCTCGAAGACGGCCCCGATGAGCTCGATCTCCAGCCGGACGAGGCCGTCCTGCTGGAAGACCACCTTGCTTACGGGAATATCCTTCGCCCCCTGGACCGGCACGTCGAGAAGGGCGGTATAACCGCCGTCGGGCCGGGAAGAGATCTTGAAGATGAGTTCGATCTCTCCGGTCGGGGGGGCGAGCTTTCCGGCCCAGATGCCGGCCGGATCCGGGAGAGCGGCCTGGACGGCGCCGAGGACGCCGGGGAAGACAAGGCCCGCGATTAAGACCGAGACCAGCCACGCCTTTTCTTTCATCATTCCTGCCTCCTTCAAGGTGAAGGCCAAATTCCTCCGGCTCTGTTGGCCCGCGACGACCATGTATGCCCGAAACGCCGGGGGGTCATCCGCTGACGGCCTTGCCCGGGCCGGCCTCGAAGATTTTTTTATAATATCTTTGAGGATATTTAAAAC
>JAAYXC010000293.1 GCA_012516115.1 Bacillota bacterium
GCCCCCTCTCTAAGCTTAGAGAGGGGGCAGCCCGCAGGGCGGGGGTGAGTTAGGGCCTCCTACAAGCCTCAACCTTCGAAATCCACCTTTTAAAGAGGGCTCAAAGAAGATACAGCCCCCGGCAACTTCCAGACGTGCATATTCGGCTCGGCCTTCACCCTCCCGACCTCCCGGACCCAGAATGCGCCCTCCTTAACTCGTCCATCAACTCCCCGGCCGGCTCCTATCCGGCCGGCCGGCCCGCGATTCTCCCCTCAGACAAGCGCCCCTTCGAGCAGCTCCACATAGCGGTCCGGGTCGAAGAACACGGCGGTGTGCCCCATGTTACCCATATTAATCGCCTCGGATTGACAACACTCCTTAGTCTAGGGAGGCAAAAGCCAAACCGGGTTGAAGGTAATCCCCCGCCCTTTGTTGAAGAGTAGGGGAAAAGGGAGTGATGCTCTTGCAGGTTCTCTTCCTGGTTCTCGACAAACCGGAACTCTTAAAACCCGTGCTCAAGACCTTCCTCGACTGCGGCGTCAAAGGCGCGACGGTTCTGGAGAGCACGGGCATGGGCAGGATGCTCTCGCATGAGGTACCCATCTTCGCCAGCCTGCGGACGATCTTCGAGAATGCCGGGCACCACAACAACACGATCTTCGCCGTGATCAAGGATGATGCCAAGGTTGACAGGCTCGTGGAAGCACTAAAGGCGGTACTGGGGGATCTCGAGGCCCCCGGGACCGGCATCATCTTCACCCTGCCCGTCACGCGCGTGATCGGTCTGGCTGGTGACATAAGGGCATGAACCTGCATTTGATGAACCTCATGTTGAACGCCGGCCTCCTGCTCCTTTTGGGACTGCTCGCCGGGAAGCTCGTCAACAAGGCCAAGTTCCCCGCGGTCACGGGTTACCTGCTCATCGGCATCCTCATCGGGCCATCCTTCCTCAACCTATTGACGCACTCCATGCTCAAGGCGGCCGTCTGGCTGAGCCACGGTGCGCTGGGGTTGATCGCCTTCACCATCGGCTCGCAGTTCACCGTGGCCACCATCCGCAGATTGGGCAAGGGCGTACTCCTTATCGCCTTCCTCGAAGCCTTCGGGGCGGCGGTGGTCGTCACCGGAGCCATGTTGGCCCTCGGCCAGCCCTTCCCCAATGCCCTCCTGTTTGGGGCCATCGCCTCCGCAACGGCGCCGGCGGCCACCATCATGGTCCTGCGGGAATGCCGGGCCAAGGGACCGCTCACCGAAACCCTCCTGGCCGTGGTGGCCATCGATGATCCCATCTGTGTGATCAACTTCGCCATCGCCTCCGGGATAGCTTCCATGCTGCTCTTCGGCCGCGCCAATTCCCTGCCGGCCATGATTCTGCACCCGCTCTTGGAGATACTGGCCGCGGTGGGCCTCGGCGCCGTACTCGGCTTCGGCGTCTGTTATATCGGTGACCGGATGGAGAGGCGCCCCGAGTTGCTTACTTTCACCTTGGGCGCCATCCTGTTGGGCACGGGCCTGGCCTTGCAGTTCAATCTCTCCCCCCTGCTCGTGAATATGGTTATCGGCGCCGCCGTGGGCAACCTGGCCAAGCGCTCCGCAGCCATATTCGAGGCGGTCACAAGCATGGACACACCGATTTACGTGGCCTTCTTCACCCTATCCGGGGCGGGCTTGCATGTCGAGTTGCTACGCTCGGTGGGCGTGATTGGTCTGGTCTACGTCTTCGCGAGGGTGGCGGGCAAGATGGCCGGGGCCTCTCTGGGCGCCAGCCTCGCCAAATCCCCGCCTGCCGTGAGGAAGTATCTGGGTTTGGGACTCGTGCCGCAGGCCGGCGTGGCCCTCGGCCTCAGTCTCCTGGCCAAGCAGATCCTGGGCAGGCTGGGCGCGGTCATCTCCACCACCATCGTCGCCACCACGGTCATCTACGAACTGGTGGGTCCGGTCTGCGCCAAAATCGCCGTGAAACTCTCGGGCGAGATGGGGGAGGCGGAGACGGAGGGACCGGGGTTGGCCATGTAGCTGGACCGTGTTTGCTCCGTCAGGCGGCTGGGGTGAAGGTCTCCCCGGCATGCCGTCCCGTGACCGTAGTGATTGAACGTTATGCGGCGTATCGGCGGCCCCAAGCCAGGACCCCCGGCTCCGCCTCCGGAGATGGGCGAGCTGAGTCTCCTTCCGTTCGCGCCGGGGCGTTTTCTCCCCGCCGCGTTCCTTCTCCCCGCTCACGCGGAGACGAGCTCGGCCACGCGCGGGCCGAACCTCTCCGCAATCTCCGCCGGGGGGACGCCGGCATCCTCCGGAACATCATGGAGCAGCCCGGCAACGACCAGGTCCTATCGAAGACGTACTGGGCCGGGATGGCCGAGACCGCTACGGGGTGGGTGATGTAGGGGACGCTGGAACCCTTGCGCCGCTGGGCGCCGTGGGGGGGCCAAGGGCGTATTGGAGGGCGGAGGCGTAACATCGAGATCGATGCTTATTGGCTAGAGCTTTTACTACCATATTTCAGGCCTAATGTGCAGCAAAAATTAAGGGCTCGTCAATCAAGTTTTTTCTACTGTTTATTGAAACAATTCTCGCATAACCTTTTCTTTGGAGAGCCCGAGATGCTTGGCTACATCGCTGATGATGCCGTTGAGGGTGCCTGTTTTTAAGGGGTTATGCTTTGGAATCGTTATATGGTGTTCTCCTCGTTCGCTTGTGGTCAGGCGAAGATGGCTCCCCGTCTGGCGGCTGATGGCATAACCATACTTTGAGAGGAGGTTGGCCAGTTCCTCTCCGCCGATGTTGCGCGGCAGCCTCATAGGGCGATGACCTCGTCGCGCACGTAATGAAGACGGACGATCTTCGGCCGATCCTTCTCGTCGAAATGACAACAGACGGCGTCGCGAATGGAGGCTTTAATCTCCTCCATGGTCTCCCCTTCGGCGAAGATCGACTCCCCGAGGGCCCTGGCCTCGTAGCCGCCGTCGGGGGAATCCTGCACCAGGAAGATTAACTCTTTCTCCGGCATAGACAACCCTCCAAAGGAAGTATACTCCATCAAGCGCCGGAAAGTCATTAAGGTCCTCACCGTCAATCACAGAATTCTCCGTCTTCAGGATAACACCAATGGTTATATCTTACCGCCGGGGGTTGGTCGAACACTATCTCGGCCTGGAAGATTTGGCGGCAACCCTGCCCCGGCCCGGCGGTTCGAGCCCCTCGGCCGTCTGTCTATCCTACGTCCGAAATACCCTCCCCTTCTCGCTCCTGGCCGTAACCCTTTCCACGATCAGATCGATCAACTTTTCC
Source organism: Bacillota bacterium (assembly GCA_012516115.1). GTDB lineage: Bacteria > Bacillota > UBA4882 > JAAYXC01 > JAAYXC01 > JAAYXC01. The sequence continues at coordinate 3,271 of JAAYXC010000293.1, forward strand.
TTCTTCCGCCACCTCTGCGCCAGGTTGGACGGGTCGAAACCGTGCCGGCTTATGATTCCCTTCAATGCCTTGAGTTCAAGGGACTCCAGCCTTTGCCGCAAGGCCCCCTCCCCTTCGGCCAGAAAAACCTGGAAGACATCGAAGGCCACCGGCGCGTCGGCCGTTTTCTTCTTCCTGCCCGCCGCGGGCACGTCCTTCAAGACCAGTTCCATATCGGCAAGGAACTCCGGATGCTCCTCGATCTTGGCCGCGATCAGCCTCAACAGACGGGCGACCCTTTTGGCCATCTCCACGTCATTCGACATAGCTTAAGAACTCCTCCGTCAAGTTTTTATATTGTTCATACAGGTTACCGTACCCGTATTTCTGTTTTAGCGTATTCACGGAAACAGAAAACTCCGCCGCCTCGGCGCTCTTGGCGGCAAGGGGGATCTTGGTGTTAAAGATCCGCGGCGTCCAGCGCGGGTCGCTCTCGGGCAATTGCGACCTGTTTTGGAGATCCTGGATCATCGTACTGTGCAGCCTACTCTGAGCCCGGTACATCGAGATCACGATGCCGAGCGGCCTTATATTCCACCTTGTCGCCTCGATGAACTTCTTGATCCGATCGAGGATGAGCGGGATGCCGTAGGTCGAGAGGATGTCGGGGATACAGGGAATGAGGTAGTAGTTCGAGATGTAGATGCCGTTTAAGGTGGTAATCCCCAAATACGGCGGACAGTCGATGAGGACGAAGTCGTATTCATCAAGGAGATCGTAGACGGCGTTCTTCAGGATCGTGACCGGGTTGGCCACGAAGAACCGCCCGACGGGGACAAAGGCCAGGGAGTCCTGGATCTCAAGTAACCTCGGACTTGACGGTAAAAGGTCCAGGTTCTCGATCCCTCCACCGACGTTGGAGACCTTTTTCACGATCGCCCGCCTTATATCGAAGCATGATGTATTTTCCAGTTTGTCCAGGAAAAGCTGGGCAAGGGTCTCTTTCCGCCGATCCTTTTCCAGCCAGGCTTCTTCGGCGATCAAGGAGACCGTGGCGTTGGTCTGGGCATCGAGGTCGATGACGAGGACTTTTTTATGGTGTTCCAGGGCGAGGAACTCGGCCAGCGCCACCGTCATCTGGGTCTTGCCGACGCCCCCCTTGAGATTGATGGTGCTGACGAAGACGGCCATGATCGATCCCCCCGGCTGATTCATACCCGATCGGCGCAGCGATTTTCAGGCCGTGAAGGTGACGATAAGTATTACCAAAAATTTCGCCGCTTGAGCGTTTTCTCCTGCCGCCACGTTACCATTTCCCATACCCGGTCTCCGAAACCGGATGAAGCTCATGCAACCCGGAGATTGCCTCCCCCTCGCCCTTCGGGAGAGAGAAGGGGTGAGGGAAATACAAGGACGCCGGAACGGAACGATTTCGTGGGCGTAACTCCCGGGAAGGTGATCTGGGTTCATATCCAGAATGTATCCGCAGGAGGCGATCGCATGCCAAGTTTGAGCGAGGCCTTGAAAGAAACGGTCCTGGCCGCCGGGATCGATCTCGTCGGCATCACCTCGGCCGAGCCTCTGCCGGCGCACAGAGCGGGCTATCCCCATCGGCAGCCCCGGGAGGTGCTGGCCGGCGCGCGCCGTGGTGGTGGCCGGTTTCTGCGTGGCCTACGAGCCGCGGCTCGTCCCTTCGGAGCCCGGCAGGCCCCGCGGCCGGTTCACGCCGTACGGCAGCAGGGTCTTTGAACAGATGGAGGCCCACTGCGGCAAGGTCATCGGCGATTTCCTGCGGGAGCGCGGTTACCAGGCCGTCGCGGCGCCGAAAATCCCGGTCAAACCCGCGGCGGTCCGCGCGGGCTTGGGCCGCTACGGCCGCCACACCGTGGTCATCACGCCGGAGCTCGGCTCCTGGGTCATGTTCGCCTGCATCCTCACCGACGCCCCGCTGGCTTGCACGGATGCCCCTCTGGACGGGACGGTCTGTCCCGAGGGGTGCGACGCCTGCCGCCGGGCCTGCCCGACCGGGGCGCTCACAGGACCGTATAAAATTTCGCGCGCCAAATGCATCACCGGCTGGCTCTGGGGGAACTTCGTCCCGGCCGGGCTCCGGGAAAAGCAGGAGACGCGGCTCTTCGGTTGCGGTGAGTGCCTGCTGGTCTGCCCGCGGAACGAGCGGGTCGCGCCGCGGCGTTCCTACCCCGTGCCCATCGACGAGTTCTGCGACAGCCCGGAGCTGATTCCCCTGCTGGAGATGGCTGAGGACGAGTTCCGGCGCCTCATCCCGGCCTTCCCCAGGCAGGCCGGGATCGACGCCATACGGGGTAATGCATCATTGCCCTGGGCAATATCGGCGATCCGGCGGCCGTGCCGGCGCTCGGCCGCACCCTGCGGCATGAGAAAGCCCAGATCAGGGCCTATTCCGCCTGGGCGCTCGGACGGATCGGCGGCGCGGAGGCGAAGACCCTTCTCCGGGAGGCGCTGGCCGGGGAGGAGGAACCGAGGGTGCGCGAGGAGATCGAGGGCGCCTTGGCGCTTTTCTGAGGGGACCAAAATCGATATAGAGGATTCGGACGTCGCTCCTTCTCCGGGTTTTTACCCTGCTCGTCGGCGATGTACACCTTCAAATTGACTATCGGGACGGTGAAGCTCTACCCGGGTATCGGTATGTTCTTCCTTTCCTACGGCATGGACGACGATGGAACCGTGGAATCGGACGAAACAAGCCATGGCCACCCGTTCTTCGCCGCCGGGATCCAATTTCAGAAGCCCTGCGGGAAAAAGGCATTGAACGCGGGGGCAAGGTGGTCTATTCCAATGCCCGGTCCAGGGCCTCCAGCAAATCCTCCCCGTCCTCCAACCCCACCGAGAGCCGGACCAGGCCGGGCGTGATGCCGAGCTCGCGTCGCATCGTTTCCGGGTACGAGGCGTGCGTCATGGTACAGGGCTGGCAGGCCAGGGACTCCACACCGCCCAGGCTCTCGGCCACCGCGAAGAGCCGCAGCCCGCGGAAGAATTGCTCCGCCCCGGCTTCATTCTTCAGGTAAAAGGAGACCATCCCGCCCCAGCCGCGCATTTGGCGCCGCGCCGTGTCGTGACCGGGATGCGACGGCAGGCCGGGGTAGAGGACCCGCGATACCGCCGGGTGCCCTTCCAGGAAGGCCGCGACCTTGGCCGCGTTGGCCTGGTGAATCTCCATGCGCGCCGCCAGCGTCTTGACGCCGCGGAGGATGAGCCAGGAATCGAAGGGGGAGAGCGTGGCGCCCTCGGCGTTCTGCAGGAATTTGAGCTCCCGGTACAGGCCGGGATCCGAGGTCACGATCGCCCCCCCGATGGCGTCGGAATGGCCGTTCAGATACTTGGTGGCGCTGTGGACCACGAGATCGGCGCCGAGCGCCAGCGGATTCTGAAGATAGGGCGTGGCGAAGGTGTTGTCCACCGCCACCAGCGCCCCCGCCTCGTGGGCAATCTTGGCCACGGCGGCGATGTCGACCAGGTTGAGCAGAGGGTTGGTCGGACTCTCCAGCCACACCAGCCTGGTCCGGTCGGTCAGCGCTGCCGCGAAATCCGCCGGTTCCAGCCCCTTGACGTAGGTCGTTCCGATCCCCCAGTGACCGAAGACCTCGGTAAAGAGCCGGTAGGTTCCGCCGTAGACCTCAGCCGCTGCCACCACGTGATCGCCCGGTGAGAGCAGGTGTGCCACGGCAGCGTTGGCCGCGGAGCCGGAGGCGAAGGCCAGGCAGTATTCACCGCCCTCCAGCGCGGCCAGGCAGGCTTCGAGCGCGGCGCGGGTAGGGTTGCCGGTGCGGGAGTACTCGTAACCCTTGTGCACCCCCGGCGCTTCCTGCGTGAAGGTGGAGGTGGCATAGATGGGCGTGATGGTGGCGCCGGTGGCGGGATCCGGTTCCTGCCCGGCGTGGATGGCCCGCGTGGCGAAACCGTTCGGTTTGTTCATGCTGACTTTTCCTCCTCCATCGATCCACGAAGGACACGAAGAGACACGAAATCTTCGTATTGCAGTCTAAGCTATGAACCAGATGAATACTTCCGGTACGTTCCCTTCCGGTGTATTTCTTGAATCGTGTCGCTCCTCAACGTGCTCCTTCAGCATGGACCCCGCGCCTGGCAGCCCAGTGGCGTATCAAATCTTCCTGCCTGAGCAGTCCGGCGGGTTTTTCCTCCTCCTCCACCACCAATCCGGCCGGATGGGCCAGGAGGATACGGTATGCCTCCTCCACCGGGCTCTCGCGATCGAGCACCGGCCAGGGCAGGCCCATGAGATCGCCCACGGTCGTGCTTGCCGGATCCCTTCCCTCGCGCAGGGCGCGCAGGACGGCGGCGGCGGCAAGGCGGCCCACGACCTTGTCCCCGGCCGTGACCGGCAGTTCCTCCAGGCCGTCGCGTCCCAATTCGTCAAGGGCAACGTCCAGGCTGGTCTCGGGGCTCAGGGACCGCAAGGGCCGTACCGCCACCGCGGCCAGCGTTTCCAGCGGCGCCTTGGGCGCCTCGACGGCGAATCCGTTCGCCCGCATCCAGTCGTCATCGTGCAGCTTGGTCAGGTAATTGCGCCCGGTGTCCGGCAGGAGCACCACCACCAGCTTGCCGGGATCCAGGCGCATGGCGTACTTCACGGCCGCGGCGACCGCCGTGCCGGCGGAACCGCCGACGAGCAATCCCTCTTCCCGCGCCAGCCTCCGGGCCATCTCGAAGGATTCGCGGTCCGTGATTCTGATCACCTCGTCCACGACGCGCCGGTCATAGGTGTAAGGCACAAAGTCCTCGCCGATGCCCTCGACCTTATAGGAACATGGGGCATCGCCGGAGAGGATCGAGCCGGCGGGATCCGCTCCCACCACCCGGATCGAGGGCTTTTTTTCCTTAAGGAAACGCCCGGCGCCGGAGATGGTGCCGCAGGTACCCATGCCGGCCACGAAGACGTCCACCGCGCCGCCGGTATCCTCCCAGATCTCCGGGCCGGTGGTGCGGTAGTGGGCCTCGGGATTGGCCAGGTTGCTGAATTGGTTGGGCCGGAAAGCGCCCGGGATTTCCCGGGCCAGCCGGTCGGCCACGCCGTTATAGCTCTCGGGCGAATCCGGCGGCACCGAGGTCGGCGTGATGATGACCTCCGCGCCGTAGGCCTTGAGCAGGTTGACCTTGTCCCGGCTCATCTTGTCCGGCAGGACGAAGATGCACCTATAGCCCTTGACCGCCGCGACCAGGGCCAGGCCCACGCCGGTGTTCCCCGCCGTGGCCTCGATGATGGTGCCGCCGGGCTTGAGCAAGCCTTCCTGCTCCGCCTGCTCCACCATGGCCAGTCCGATCCGGTCCTTGACGCTCCCACCGGGATTGAAGTACTCCACCTTGGCCAGGATGGTCGCCTTGAGTCCCGCCGTAACGCTGTTCAGGCGGATCAACGGCGTGCGGCCGACGGTTTCCAGGACATTTTGCCGGTAATTCATGCGTGTTTCGCCTCCCAGAGCCATACCCATCTGTTCAGGCGGGTGAAAGCCGCTTCCCAGCCGGCCCGCTGGAAGGCCGACGCCACCGTGGGCAAGACCGGATAATACTCCGCCTGGAGCTCGTACAACCAATCCAATTTACCCTCGGATACGAGCCTTTCATGGATGCGGTCGCGTGCCTCCTCGCTCTCATAGGCCGTATCGGCCATGACCACCATGCCGTCCGGCCGCAGCACCCGCACCACCTCTTGCACGGCTTCGCCCTTGAGTTCGTCGGGCACGTGATGAAAGGCCCAGGTGCTGACCAAGGCATCAGCGCCGCCGTCGGGCAGCGGCAGGTGCAGGAAATCGCCCGCCAGGATCTCCGTTCCCGGCGGCAGTTTGACCCGGGCAAGCTCCCGCATCTCCGGGGAAGGATCCACCGCGGTCACCATTAGTCCCGCCTCGATACATTTAAGACTCAGATTACCCGTGCCCGCGCCCACGTCCACGACCGTGCGGGCCTTGCCCTTGACCCTCTTCACCACCTCGGCCAGGATCGCTTCGTATCCGTCGAAGACCTCGGCCAGAATTCCCCGGGGCTTTTGCACCGTCCAATCGTAGGTCGCGGCCCACCGCGCGAAATGGGCTTGGATATCTCGACTGCCGCAGGACATCTTCAGCCCCCTCGGATCTTATTTTTAATATCCTTTATTCCCATCGGATAACTTGGATATGATATTCGAGTATACCACCGGCTGACCCGGATGTCAAAAGGGCGATTGGGGGATGACCCCTGCAAAAAGGGCCCTTGACAAAAAGGGAGACCCGTGATAAATCGATTACAATAATTTACTAGGTTTAATATAGATTATCCAGTATGGAACCGGATAGGTACTCATGCGTGAACCGTTGAGTGGGAGAAAAAAGCCATAGTCGTCTATACTTCGAAGAGGGCCGGCCGCTTCGTGGAATGGGTCATCCGGGAGATGTCCCGCCTGGCCGCGGCCATGGCGCGATCAACCTGGCGCACAGGGTTTCCCGGATTTCCCTTCCCGTTCGGCCTGGCCGACCAGGTCGCTCTTGGTCGCCACGGCGATGATGTCGGCCAGGCTGACTTGGCGCCCATCAGCCGTTCCACCTGGCGGTTACGCTCCGTTCAACTCCCCCTGGAATAGCCGACCAGCTCTCTGCCTCCCCCGACCCGACCGAGACCGGACAAGGCCCTCGTATAGTCGTCTCTAGTGCCGCATCATCCGCGACAGCCGATCGCCGATGATTTGCAGGACTTCCACCAAGCCCAGGAGGATCAGCACCGTTGCCAGCATCACGTCCCCGCGGAAACGTTGATAGCCGTAGCGAATGGCCAGATCTCCCAGTCCTCCGCCTCCGATGGCGCCGGCCATCGCCGAATAGCCGACCAGGTTGATGGCGGTGAGGGTCACGCCCAGCACGAGGGAGGGAAGCGCTTCCGGCAGCATCACGCGACAGACGATCTGCCAAGCCGAAGCCCCCATAGCTTGGGCCGCCTCGATCACGCCGCGATCCACCTCGGAGAGGGCCGATTCCACCACGCGGGCGACGAAGGGAACGGCCGCCACCGTTAAGGGGACGATGGCCGCCTTTGTGCCGATGGAGGTCCCGACCAGCAGACGCGTGAAGGGAATGATGGCCACCATGAGAATGATGAAGGGGAGCGAACGGCCGATATTGACGAATCCGGAAAGAAACTGCCTCACCAGACGTTGGGGCCATAAATGGTCCGGACTCGTGATTACCAGCAGCACGCCCAGGGGGGTACCCAGAAGCACCGACATCACCGTGGAAACCAGGACCATCTGCCCGGTCTCCCAAAGACTTGTCAGAAGCATCCGGATCAGCACGCCGCATCCTCCTTATCCAACGGTTCGACAAGCAACCCCCGGGCCTTCAGATGCAGAAGAGCCGCCTCGACCCTGGCGCTCTCCCCGGTGAATTCCACGAGCAGTCTACCGAAAGGGGTCTCCCCCAGGTGGTCGATATGTCCTGAGAGTATATTGGCGTCGAGCGAAAAGCGGCGCACGGTCTCCGAGATGACCGGTTCCCCGGCCACCTCGCAGATGAAAGAGAGCCAGACCAGCACCGCCCGGTCGTCGCCGGCCCGGTCCTCCGGCCGTCGCCGGATCACCGCGGGCATCTCCGCGGCGAAGAGTCCCTGGAAGAAGCGCTTGGTCAGCGGGGCGCGCGGGGAGGCAAAGACTTCGAGTACGGATCCCTCTTCGACGATACATCCTTTTTCCAGGACGGCCACCCGATCGCAGATCTCCTTAACCACCGCCATCTCATGCGTAATCAGGACGACGGTCAACCCCAGTTCCCGGTTTATGCGGCGCAGGAGGGCCAGGATGGACTTGGTCGTCTCCGGGTCCAGGGCGGATGGGGCTTCGGCCGAGAGCAGCACCTTCGGATGGTTGGCCAGCGCCCGGGCAATGCCCACCCGCTGCTTATCCCCGCCCGAGAGGGTGCGGGGAAAGGCGTCCGCTTTGTCCTCCAAGCCCACCAACGCCAGGAGTTCCTTGACCCGGGACGCAATGGCGTGCCGCGGCATTCCGGCTATCTCCAGCGGAAA
>JAAYXC010000294.1 GCA_012516115.1 Bacillota bacterium
CGATACGGTCTCCCCCGGCGTCCCAGACTCTAACCGGATAATGCCAGCCGGAACCGGTCTCCAGGATGACCTCCTTCACCCCACGGCGTGGAACCAACTCCCGCTGATAATCCACCGCCTGGGGCCGGGTAAAGACCGCCGCCCCGAACTCGTCGAGGAAACCGCTTACTTGGAGTGAATAAACGCCGAGGCCCAAAAAGCCCAGAAGGAAGACGAAGACCATGCTCAGGAAGTCATAGGAATACCCCGCTTCCGTCTTGCGGGCCGAATACTGGACGAGGATCATCTCCACGCCCAGCGCGATTAGGGCGAAGGGCAGACAGCTTGCGACCAAACGATAGGCCAGTCGGGGGTTGAACTGGTGAACGAGGACCCCCACCCCGAGAAAGATCAGGCTCAAACCCATGGCGGTCGTCCCGATGCGCCATTTTTTCATTCCTTATTTGAGCCTCCTTCGCCCAAACAGCAGGTAGATGCCGGTCCCTATGAGGACGGCCGCGATGAAGAGTTTCTCTATTTCCAAGTCTGGTGGAAGAATATGCCAACTAAGAAAGAGGTCGCTGGCCAGGAACGAATATAGGCCGAGGATGATCAGAACCCACCCCAGGAAAGAATGCCATAAAGGAATTTTTTCCCAAGAAAGAAAAGGCCGATCCTGCACCCCTCCCTCTCTGGCGTAAGCGTCGGCCAGATGGAGGGCGTCGAAGAGATTGTAGAACCAGATCACCGGGAGAAAAAGAGAAAAACCTTCCAATCGAGTGAAACCGATGATCGCCAAAGCGCCGAAAAAGAGCAGGTTGAACTGGAGACCACGTTGCATGAGTCCGAGATAATAATGGCCCACCCCCGGGATGAACGAGAGGACAAAGACCCAGGTTTTGTTCTTCCGCATCCTTTCATCTCCTTTCGTTGAGATCTCGCTGGAATAAATTTTTTCCAAAACTCCACTCGATGATTTGTCGAGCCGAACGGTCGACGGCCCGGATCCTTTCTTGTAGACGACCGCTCTGCAAGGCCAGGTTGGCCACGGTTTCGAAGCAGTTCCCGAAGGAAAGAAGAAGGGTGGCCAAGCGGCCGCGAGATAATTCCACAAGACCCTGGAGGCACGGTTCCCCTCCCGGTCATGCGCTTTTGCCCCCGGATTACATGGGGAACCCGATTTCACCAGCGCCTCCACCCGGCGGGGAGAAACCTTTAAACCGGGCTCCGACTTCAAAGGCAGGCTGAAGATCTTTTTCCGGGAAATCCGGGTTTCCGACAGGCCGGGGGTTGCTTCACCTCCCTCCAATCTTTTCATCACGGCGCGGACGAGACCGGCACCATCCGGAGAGGGGACGATGCCGTCTTCTTCCCAGAGCTCCAGGAGGAAATAACCGCCCAGCGCGGACCGACAGGCCGGACAGACCGCCAGGTGGGCGCGGATCTTCTGCGCTTCCGCCTCCTCCGGTGCGAGTAGGAGATAAGCACCGAAACGCTCGCGGAGAAAGTGACACTCTACTCTACGGTACATTCCGTCGACACCTCACGGAGGGCCAGTTTGGCCCGGAGCATTCGTTTGGCCCGATAAAGCCTGGTCTCCACGCTCCGGGGCGAGATCCTTAACCGTGCCCCGATCTCCGCATACGAGAGACCGTGGTAATGATAGAGAAAGATCACCCGGCGGTAGATGGCGGGCAGCTCCGCCAGGGCTTCCTGGAGGAGGAGACGTTGCTCGGAGGCCGCCAGCTCCTCCTGGGGGTCGGGAAAGAGACCCTGGGCCGGGAACGCGGTCGGAGAACCGAAAGGTATCGTCCGCAGGCCACGTTGTCGTACACGATCCTTGAGATGGTTCAAAGCGATCCGATAAAGCCAGGTCGCAAGAGAGGCCTCGCCACGGTACTGCCCGAGCGAGCGGTAAGCCTTGAGGAAGATCTCCTGGATGGCGTCCTCGGCCTCGTGGTCTCCTCCCAGAAAGGAGCGGACGACCGCGTGGACCAGATCGGCATGACGTTCAACCACCAGAGCGAAGAGATCCTTCCGGCCGGCCAGGATGGCCCGGACCAGCTCCACATCGGTCATCCATTCTCCTCCTCTCTTACCGGATGATTAGACGTCGAAAGGCCTTTTCCCCCCTTCAACCATACCTGACTCTGGACATTCTAAAGATAAAGGGGGATGAAAAAATGCCCGAAGTAACGATCTATACCACGCCCACCTGCCCTTGGTGTCACCGGCTCAAAGATTTCTTACGCCAACGGGGAGTCGCCTTCACCGAAATCGACGTCTCCCGGGACCCGACCGGAGCCCGCCGGCTGGTGGAACTCACCGGGGCCCGGAGCGTACCGGTAACGGTGGCCGACGGCCGGACGGTGGTCGGTTTCGACCGCGAGGCGCTGGAGAAACTTTTCCCGGTGTAGTGGAGGGGATGGTCTTGGAGGAGCTGGTCATCGTGGGGGCCGGGCCAGCGGGAATGACCGCGGCCCTCTATGCCGCCCGTAAAGGCTTGCGGCCCTATGTCTTGAGCGAAGACCTGGGCGGCCAGGCCAACTGGAGCTCCCGGGTGGAGAACTACATGGGTTTTAAGGACATCCGCGGTTCGGAATTGATGGAGCGCTTCGCGGAGCAGGTGAAGGCTCAGGGTGTAGCCTACGAGGAAGGGCGTGTGGCGCGGGTCGAGAGGCGTGAGGGAGGTTTCGGGGTGCGAACCGCCTACGGCCGTGAGCATGCCGCCCGCGCGGTCATCGTGGCCACCGGTAAACGGCCACGCCCCCTGGGTGTACCGGGGGAGGCGGAATTCCGGGGCAGGGGGGTAAGTTATTGCGTCCTCTGCGACGCTCCCCTTTACCGTGGAGCGGCGGTGGCCGTGGTCGGCGGCGGAAACGCCGGTTTCCAGGCCGCCTACGACCTGCTCGGATCGGCACGGGAAGTACACCTTTTAACCGACCGGCTCACCGCGGACGAAACCCTCCGCCGCCGGGTTCTGGGACGACCGGGTCTGATCCTCCATGAGGGGTGGGTGGTCAAGGCCATTCTGGGGGGCGAAGCAGTCCACGGCCTGGTGGCCACCGATGGGGAAGGCCGGGAGAAGGAACTGGCGGTGGAGGGGATCTTCGTCGAGATCGGACTGTTACCCAACGGCGAGGTGGTGGAGGAGGCGGTGGCGCGGAACGAGGCGGGCGAGATCGTGGTCGACTGCGCCTGTCGGACCAATCTCCCCGGGCTTTTCGCTGCCGGAGACGTGACCAACGCTTGCGGTAAACAGATCATCATCGCCGCCGGCGAAGGTGCCAAGGCGGCCCTAGCCGCCGCCGACTACCTGGCTTTCGCCGATAAAGCTGTTAAATCAGTCCCCCTCCCCGTACAATAGATCTTGTGGGCGACCGTTTCTTGCGGGTGGCAACTTATAATCTTCACGCCGGCCGCGATCCCTTCCATCGCCCGTCGTTGGGCGGGATGGCGACTGCCTTAAAGGCGATGGAAGCGGACCTCCTCGGCCTGCAAGAAGTAGGGCGCCGTTTCCGCGATCGGTCCGACCAGGCAGCCTTCCTCGCGGAGGAGCTCGGTTACACGCTTCGTTTCGCCGCCACCGTCAACCGCGCACCCGGCCGGCCGGAGGAAGGCCGGTTCGGCCTGGCCGTTTTATCCCGGTGGCCCATCATCGGCGGCCGGGTCTTCCCTCTCCCGAGTAAAAAGGAACCCCGGGCCTTTTTGTTTTGCCTGGTGGAGACTCCCTGGTGGGGCCCTCTCTATTTCTTCACCACTCATCTCGGTTTAGACCAGACAGAGCGCCACGCCCAGGTGGCGACCATTATCCGGCTGACGGAAGGACTCCCCGGACCGGTGGTTCTAACGGGTGACTTCAACGCCCGGCCCGAGGCGGCGGAACTCGCCCCGCTTTTCGCCCGCTGGCAGGAAGTGCAGGCGGCTTGTGGCCGGCAAGAGCCAACCTTTCCGACGATGGAGGCCGGGATCGATCTTATTTTCTGCCCTTGGTCCTGGCGGGTTCTCCGCACGGTCGTTTTTCACATGCCGTGCTCGGACCATTATCCGTTATTGGCCGACCTGGCGCCGGACGGCGGATGCGCTTGACATCTTACCCCGATCCCCCTTATCATTGAACGTAAAACCGCTTCTCGCTAGGGGGATCGCCATGGGCATCAAGGTGGCCAAGTTCGGGGGGACATCGCTGGCGGATGCCGAACAATTCCGGAAGGTCCGCGCCATCGTCGCCGCCGATCCCGCACGGCGTTACATCGTCCCGTCGGCGCCCGGCAAACGCCATCCTCGCGACCAGAAGATCACCGACCTCCTTTATCTCTGTCACGCCCATGTCCAGCAAGAGGTGCCTTTCGACGATGTCTTCTCGATCGTGGCCGAACGTTTTCTCGGCATCGTCCACGATCTCGGGCTTGCGCTCGATCTCCGGCCTTATCTCGATGAAATAAAAGAGCGCATCGCCAGGGGCGCCTCGGCCGACTACACCGCGAGCCGTGGGGAGTACTTGAACGCCCTCATCCTGGCCGAACTCCTCGGTTATGAGTTTGTCGACGCGGCCGAGGTTATCTTTTTCCGGCCGGACGGCACCCTGGATCGTGAGCGGACCTGGCGCGCCCTCGCCGAGAGGCTGGCCGCCGTTCCCCGGGCGGTCATCCCCGGCTTCTACGGCGCGCTCCCCGGTGGGGCCATCAAGACCTTCCCCCGCGGGGGGTCGGATATCTCCGGCGCCATCGTGGCGCGTGGTATAGGGGCCGAGCTCTACGAGAACTGGACGGACGTCTCGGGCTTTCTCATGGCCGATCCGCGGATCGTCCCGAACCCGAAGCCCATCGAGCTCATCACCTACCGGGAACTCAGGGAGCTCGCCTATATGGGCGCCTCGGTCCTCCACGAAGAGGCCATTTTCCCTGTGCGGGAGGCCGGGATCCCCATCCGGATTAAGAACACCAACGCCCCGGAGGACCCGGGGACCCTCATCGTCCGCGATGCGCCGCCGGTCACCCCGAACGGCACCATCACCGGCATCGCCGGCCGGAAGGACTTCACCGTCATCGCCCTGGAGAAGGCCTTGATGAACGCGGAGATCGGCTTCGGCCGGAAGCTCCTCTCGGTGCTTGAGGCCAACGGCATCTCCTTCGAGCACATGCCCTCGGGGATCGACACCATCTCGCTCGTCATCGCCGACGCCCAGCTCAACCATAAGCTGGACAAGGTCCTCGAGGAGATCCGCCAACAGTGCCGGCCGGACTCGCTGGAGGTCCACCCGAACATGGCCTTGATCGCCACCGTGGGCCGGGGCATGGCCTATACGCCCGGCATCGCCGGCAAACTCTTCGGGGCCTTGGGCCGGGAAGGGATCAACGTCCGCATGATCGATCAAGGCTCAAGCGAGATCAACATCATCGTCGGCGTGGACTCGCAGGACTTCGAACGGGCCGTGCGGGCCATCTACCATGCTTTCGTGGGTTAAGCCCTGGGAAGGGTGAAGCGGAAGCGGGCACCTTGGCCGTCCTCCACCCAGACCCGGCCGCCGTAGCCTTCCACCAGATGTTTGACGATGGCGAGCCCTAACCCCGTGCCGCCCGCCGCGCGCGAGCGGGCCTTGTCCAGGCGGTAGAAGCGCTCGAAGATGCGTTTCCGCTCCGCGGCAGGGATGCCCGGGCCTTCGTCCCAGACCGTGACGGTGATCCATTCCGGATCGTGGGTGGCCTCCACGCCGAAGGCCGTCCCCGCGGGGGTATGGCGGACGGCGTTGTCGAGGAGGTTGATGAGGATCTGGGGGACGTGGTCTGGGTCCGCCTTGGCCGGCGGAAGGCCCGGCGGGAAGTAGAAAAGGGGCCTCCGCGGGGCCTCCCCGGGCGGGAAGAGGCGGTCGATGACCTCCTCCACCAGCGCGGGAAGGGAGAAGACGCGGACCGTGGCGGGCATCTTCCCCTCGTCGAGCTTGGCCAGGGTCAAGAGGTCGTTGACCAGGGCGTTCAACCGGTCGCACTCGGCCTCGATGGAGGCAAGGAAATCGCGCCGGCGTGCCTCGTCCATTCCGTCGCGGAGGAGGGTCTCGACCATGAGCTTGACGGCGGCCAAGGGCGTGCGGAGTTCGTGGGAGACGTTGGCCACGAAGTCCTGGCGGACCCGTTCCAAGCGCCGTAGGGCGGTGAGGTCGCGCAGGACGAGCAAGGTCGAGGGAGATCCGGTCCCGGCCTCGGCGACGGGAGTGAGAACGGCGTAAAGGTGGCGCCTGGCCGGGAAGTCCAGGGTGAACTCGCCCTCCACCGGTCTTTGTTCTTCGATCGCCTTGGCGATGAGTTCTTTCGCCGCGCCGGGGAGAAGAAGCTCGGCCGGGGTGCGGCCCTCGATCGCGTTGGCCGCCAGGCCGAGGAATTCCCCGGCCTTTTTATTGGCCAGGGTAACGCGTTGTTCTCCGTCGAAGACGAGAACCCCATCGGCCATGGTGGAAAGCACCGCGGCGAGCCTCCCCTTTTCCGCCGCCAGGTTTGCCACCAAACCCTGGATCTCTTCGGCCATCCGGTTAAAGGCCTCCGCCAAGGTCCCGAGTTCGTCCCGACCGGGGACCCGCACGCGCGCCCCGAGTTCCCCCCGTCCCAGCCGCCGGGCCGCGGCCTCAAGCTCCCCTAAAGGCCGGATCAGGCGGCGGAGGATGATAAAACCGATGCCGAGGGCGAGGAGGGAGGCGAGCCCGAGTCCGCCGGCGAAGGCCACCCGGAGGCGGTGGAGGGCGCGCGCGATCTCCCGTTGGGCCTTGGCCACCCGCAGGACGCCGACGACGTGGCCGCGATGATTTAAGGGCACGGCGAGATAGAGGAACTCGGTCCGGAGGGTACGGCTGAAACGGCGGGAGGCGGAGACCTCGCCGGAGAGGGCCTTCTTCACCTCCGGCCGGTCGCGGTGGTTCTCCATGGCCGCGGCGGGGTAATGGCTATCGCCGATCACGCGGCCGTCCGTGGCGATGAGGGTCAAGCGGATTCCCAGGGCGTGCGCCAAAGGGATGAGATCTTCCGGCCAGAGGGGCCCGGAAGAAGCGAAGTGGACGGTCTTGGCCAGTCCCTCGGCCACGGCCCGCAAGGTCTCTTCCTCGCGCCGGGCGAGGCGGCGCTCCTCCGGTTCCAGGAAGAAAAAGACAAAGGCCAGGGCGGAAAGGAGGACGAAGGCCCCGTAGGCGAGGAAGATCTTGGTGGTGAATTTAAAGTTTCCGCTTCTCATCGCCGGAATTTATACCCGCTCCCCCGCACGGTCAGGATAAAGGTGGGGTTTCCTGGGTCCGGCTCGATCTTCTCCCGCAGCCACCGGATGTGAACGTCCACCGTCCGCGGGTCGCCGAAGAAGTCCCGGCCCCAGACGAGGTCGAGCAGTTGCTCGCGGGAGAGGACCTGGCCACGGTGGCGGACGAGGACCTGGAGGAGGTCGAATTCTTTCGCCGAGAGCTCGACCGGCTTCCCGGCCACCGTGACTTCCCGGCCTTCCAGGTCGATGCGGAGGCGATCGTCGATGACGATGGGCGCGGCGGCGGCCATCTCGCTCCGGCGGAGGACCGAGCGTACGCGGGCCAGGAGTTCGCGCAGGCTGAAGGGCTTGGTCACGTAGTCGTCGGCCCCCATCTCCAGGCCGAGCACGCGGTCGGCCTCCGCTTCCCGGGCGGTGAGGATGATGATGGGCGTGGTAAGCCCTGCGGCGCGGACGCGGCGGCAGACCTCGATTCCGTCCAGCCCGGGCAGCATGAGATCGAGGATCACGAGGTCGGGCGGGGAAGAAAGGATGGTCTGCAGCCCCACGCGGCCGTCGGAGGTCGTCTCCACCCGGTAGCCTTCCCGTTCGAGGTTGAAGGCGATGCTCTCGGCGATGGGCCGTTCGTCCTCGATGATGAGTATCCGTTTGATTCCGATCCCCCCGGTAGGTTCAATAGTGTTCTTTGCGGCCGGTGACCATGAAGATCACGCGTTCCCCGATGTTGGTGGCGTGGTCCCCGACGCGCTCCAGGTAACGCGCGGCGAAGAGGAGGTTTATCGCCTGGACGAGCGCCCGCCGTTCGGCGCCGGCCAGGATGTACCCGACGAGTTCGTCGAAGAGCTCGGCGAAGATACGATCCACCTCGTCGTCCCGGCGGCAGTTGGCCGCGGCCAGCTCCGGATCGCCCTGGACGTAGGCCCGGAGGCTGGTATGGACCATCTCCTGGACGATCCCGGCCATGCGGGGGATGTCGATGAGCGGTTTGATGAGGGGTTCATCCGCCAGGCGCAAGGCGATCTCGGCGATGTTCACCGCGTGATCGGCGATGCGCTCGAGGTCCGTCGTCATCCGGTAGGCGGCGGCCACGGCCCGGAGGTCCCCCGCCACGGGCTGCTGGAGCGCGATGAGTCTGAGGCAGTCCTCTTCCAGTTCGTAGGTCAGCTCATCGATGGCGTCGTCGCCGTCGACGACTTTTTGGGCCAGGGCCCGGTCCTGGCGGGCCAGGGCGTCCACGGCGTCCCGGACGGCCTCGGTGGCCATCACGGCCATGGCGAGGAGTTTCTCTTTGAGCTCGGCCAAGGCCCGCTCGTATCCCGCGCGCGGCGTCATCTTTTCAAACCCCCCTTACCCGAACCTTCCCGTGAGATAGTCCTCGGTCTCTTTCTTTTCGGGCGCGGTCATCATCTTCGCGGTGGGCCCGTGCTCCACCAGCCGCCCCAGGAGGAAGAACCCCATGAAGTCCGAGATCCGCGCCGCCTGCTGGAGGTTGTGCGTGACGATGACGATGGTGTATCTTTTCATTAATTCTAGGAGCAAATCCTCGATCCTGGTCGTGGAAATAGGATCCAGGGCCGAACAGGGCTCGTCCATGAGGATGACCTCCGGCTCCACCGCCAGGCAGCGGGCGATGCAGAGTCGCTGTTGTTGACCGCCGGAAAGGCTTAAAGCCGGGGCGTACAGGCGGTCTTTGACTTCTTCCCAGAGTCCGGCGGCGGTAAGGCTTCGTTCCACGATCTCCTCCAGACGACGGCGGTCCTTTAACCCGTGGATCTTCGGCCCGTAGGCCACGTTCTCGAAGATGCTCATGGGGAAGGGGTTTGGCCGCTGGAA
>JAAYXC010000295.1 GCA_012516115.1 Bacillota bacterium
GAATATATGCCCGATGGACCGGTAAAAGGCGGCAACGTCCTTTCGTATCCTGGATCGTCAAGGGGCTCGGGCTACGTTGAACCCGTGGGGAAATCGAGGAGAGAAAAATGGCCTATTACCATGTGGAAAACAAAGCTGAACGGCTTCTGCGCCAGGAAATGATCCGACGAGGGCTTCGGTTTCGCCAAAGCGTGACCATCGCCGGTCGCGAGATCGACTTTTACCTCCCGGAATGCTTCCTGGCCATAGAAGTCGATGGCTTCAGCCACCTGGCCGCCGACGTCCGCAAGCGCGACGCGGACAAGGAACGCTTGCTGGCCGAAGAGGGTATCGCCCTCCTGCGTTTGCGCAACGAGGAAGTCTTCGCCGATGTGCGGGCCTGTGTGGACCGCATCGTGGACTACGTCAGGGCCTGGCGCGATAAGGTGAGCACCGCCGAAACCACGGCCGGCGAAAACCCCCTCCGAAAGCAGCTTGAGGGCTGGCTGGCTCGGATGGAACGCGGAAAAAGCGCCGGCGATGGAAAAGGGAACTCCCCCCTGCCCCGCCAGGAGGTTGAGGAGGGGGATTAGGCCAGGACAAAAGGGTGGTCCTTCCCCGTCCTCGCGGCCTCTTCTTCCGGGCGGCGTGCTTTCAGGCGCAGTTTGGCCTGGAGTTTTTCGATTCGCCAGAGATAACAAATGGTTTCCCGGATCCGCGGTACCCGACCGAGCCTGGCCACGCGGGTGGGACCCGCGTTATAAGCGGCGAGGGCCAGATCGAGACGGCCGAATCTATTTTTTAATGCGATAAGGTAACGACACCCGCCGGCGATGTTCTGACGGATGTCATAAGGATCCGCCACCCCGATCCACGGCTGGAGACCCGGTGTGAGCTGCATGAGCCCTTGCGCCCCGCAATGCGAACGCGCCCGGGGGTTGAACGAAGACTCGGCGGCAATGATGCTTGCCACTAGGAGGGGATCGAGGCCATGCTGGAAATGGGCGGCCAGAACCGCGTCGACGATGGTCAGGACCTCCTCGGCTTTTAAGCGCCGATTATAATTCCGTACCAGCGACACGAGCAGTCCGACCACCGACCCGTCCTCCCTCGCCATCCAGCCTCTAATGGCCGGATAAGGATGGAGAACCGACCGCGCCACTTGAAAGGCCGAAGCAGGGCCTGGCCGGGAAAATCCCTTCCCCTGTACGCCTCCGAACCCCCCCAGGGCGACCAAGGAGAAAATATAAAAGGCGAGTACCTTTGGCCGCATTGGCTCTCCCTCCAGGAAACCCATTGGTATCACCAGCGATCTCCTGGCAAAGCATTGCCAAATTGGCACAAATTTTATACCCGCCTCTTACCGTCGATGCTCAAACCGGCGTACGCGGTCCATCCCCTTGCAGGTTGAAGTGTTTGCGCAGATCGTAGAGAACCTCCTCCGGCTGGCGCCCGGTAACGTCCATGATGAAGGCATCCGTGGCCCGATGGGTCATGCCCATGGCGTTTTTATCGCGACCCGCGATGAGCACCGCATCCGCATCGGTCGGCCCTTCTTGCTTCAGATCGATTACCTCATAGCCTTCTTCCTGTAAAAACTGACGATAATTGGAAAGACCAATGTCCAAAGCGATCTTTTTTCTGGCCATCGCCATACCCCCTTCTTTAGGTATTATGGAGAACGGGGGTAAGGCTATACACGATAGAGATCCAGAAGCCGGACCACCTCCTCTTCCTCTACCTGGTCGAACCGTTCGTAAAACTCGCCCACGGCCCAGAAGTAAGGGGGTAAATGGAGAACGATCAGGCGGTCGACTTCGCTGGCCAGCTCATACCGAACTTCCTGAGGCGCCACCGGCGCCGCCACCCACACGGCCGCCGCGCCGGCCCCGCGCAAGGCGTGTACGGCGGCACGAACCGTATAACCGGTGGCGATGCCGTCATCGACGACGATGACTTCTTTCTCCCGCCAGCAGGGAAGCGGTCTCCCCCGTCGAAACCGTTCGGTCAGTCTGACGGCCTCGGCAGCCTGGCGACGGGTTTCGGCCTCTATGTAACTCTGGGGAACCCCGGCCCGCCGGATTAACTCTTCGTTTAGAAGCGTCGTCCCATCCCAGGCCACCGCGCCGATGGCCACCTCCGGCTGGCCGGGCGCGCCGATCTTCCGCGCCACCAAAACCTCGAGCGGGAGTCCGATGGTCGCGGCGACCTCGGCCCCCACCACCACTCCACCCCGGGGAAGGGCCCCGATGACACGCGGCTTTTCGGTCGAGGGCGGTTCCTTCCGCAGGGCTTCGGCCAGCCGCCTCCCGGCCTCGATGCGATCGGCGAAGAACATCGATCTCACCTCATACCGGTTCTCCCCGGCATACTCCGGAGAACGAAGACCAAGATATCTTTATTATTTTGTTCCGGCCGGCCAATCTCTTCCTCACACCCGGTCTGTCCAAAGCGGCCCTTTGAGGCCAAGAGGCCAACGAGGCCAGGAGACGAATTTATATTACAATTAACACTTGTGTCTCGTATATGATATATTTTAAACAACATCTTTTACCTGGAAAGCCGGCCATGGCCTCTTTACCCCTGGCAGTCATCACCGACACTTTCAAGGTGTATGAAAGATCTTCTTACAGATCGATCTCCGCGCGGGTTTCTTCGGCGCCGCTTCATTCCCCATGGAGAATGAAGGCCCTAACACCTCTGAGTCCCCCTGGTACTTTTGGTGGGGTAAGTCAATTCCCATCTGGCACCAATGCACCAATGGATCAATTTGAGACCGGCCTTGAGACCGAGACAATTATCGGAAGAATCGGGTGATGTAGAATGTCCTTTGTGCATGGAAGCGGAGCTAGCCCATCCCAGGAAGGTGTAGAAAAATGCCCCGGGTGCCTCGCCGGACGGCGGGCCCTGATCGCGGGATCGACACGGGGCATCGGCCTCGGTCTGGCCGAACGCTTCCTGCGTGAAGGGGCCCGGGTGGCGATCAATTCCGAAACCGACGATGATGATGCGGCGGCGGCCCGCGCGCGGTTGCAGACATACGGGGCCACGACCACGTACATCGCAGCGGATGTCTCGGTAAGCCACGAGGCCGCACGGCTGGTGGAGGCGGCCGTTTCCTGCCTGGGAGGTCTCGATCTGCTATGGACAACTCATCGTGGTGGACGGTGGGACTTACTGAAGTAGCGGCTTGGCACCTTTATTTCTTCCAACCACGGTCCCGTTTTTCTCTCCGCCGGTAGCCCCGCATAGGGGGCGCGCGACGCCTCGAACGAGGGGCTCTTAATTAATATAAACCAAGAGGGCATCGCCTGCGGCGGCGGCCCCGGCGATGAACTCACGCAATTGCTCGAAGTATTCCAGGAGGTATCCTAGCGTATCGTCCTCTGTCAACGGGCGATCCCAAACGAGGGGGTAGATGCCGGCCTCCATCATGGCCTGCGAGTCGAACCGTGCCCGTAATGTCGCGGCATCGATCCCGGCGAGCGCCTCGGCTATGGCCCTTACCTCTTTGGCGGAAAAGCCGCGCGCCGGACCATAGCCGACGTCTTCATCCCCGACCGCCGTGCCCCCGTTCACGAGAAAGCCGAGCGGGGACTCTCCCTCCCATGCGCTGCCCGTAAGTAGGTAATGGATACCATGCCACACCTTGTCAATCTCCAGATCGCGAAAGGGACCATCCCCCTTCGGTGGGTTCTCGTAAAGATAACTTGTGATCTCATGGGGCGCTTCAAAGAGGCGCTGGCGATCCGCCTCACTGAGCCGGCGGAGGTTCCCGATCATGCTCATCTCTTTTGCCTCCTCACCCCGTGTTTTACTCATCATCACGGTAGCAGGCCGATTCTCATGGGGACTTCCCCCGGGTGCCCACCGCCCGGATGGGCAGTGGAAACGCGAAAAAAGACGTGGAATCTTCCGGCGCTGATGGGTCTTCCCCCGGCGGTCGGCCAGCTTTTACCACGTCTCTCCCTTTATATGGAAGCATATAAAAACACGGATACTGGCGGCCTGAAAGGCCGCGGCGATCTCATTTTTTCTCCGGCGGTGTTTCAACCTTGAGCGCTTTGCCCCGCTCTTTCAGGTCGCCCCGCGGCATGGCCTCGCAATTGCCGTGGAAGAAAGCGCCTTCCTCCACCACCAGAAGGGCCATCTTGATCTCGCCCTGGACGTTGGCCGTGGGGAGCAACTCCAACTTGCCCCGGGCCTCGATTTTACCCTGGAGACCACCGGCGATGATCACGTTCTTGGCCGTGATGGTGCCTTGGACAAAACCTCCTTCCCCGATCATTACATCCCCGGCGGTGGAGAGATCCCCTTCGAAACGACCGTCGATGCGGATCGTCCCCTCACCCTCCAGCGTCCCGCGAAAAAGAGCGTCCTTACCGATGACCGTAGATACCCGGTCGAAGTCTTTACCGGCCATGCCTCTCCCCCCTGGTTTCTCGCGTACATTTTATATCTCACCAAAGATAATTAGCCGGATTGATCGCCTTCCCGTTTACCCGTATTTCATAATGGAGATGGGGCGCCGTGCTCCGGCCGCTACTGCCGGAACGGGCAATGATCTGACCTTTGGTGACCCTCTGACCGGTTTTCACCAGAAGCCGCGAATTATGTCCGTAAAGGGTCTGGTATCCGTAGCCATGATCGATGCGGACGGTAAGGCCATAACCGCTCCGCCACCCGGCCTCGACGACCACACCGTGGGCCGCGGCCCGCACCGGCGTACCGATGGGAACGGCCAGGTCCAGACCCTTGTGCAGCGTGTTCCGACCGTTAAACGGGTCGCGACGGTACCCAAACCTCGAAGTGAGACGTCCACGGACCGGCCAGATGCTCGGTGTGTGATCCAGCAGCCGCTCGTAGGCCAGGAGTTCTTTGTGGAGGCGCTCCGCTTCTTCCGTCCTTCGGGTTATCTCCTCACCCAGGGAAGCGGTTTGCAGGGTTAAAGTGGCCAGGAGGGAGACTTGTCCGTCGTCGGTCACCTTGACCGGGGTGGGCAGACGGTAGAGGGGAGGATGGTAGTTACCACTCCGGCTGGAAAGACGTAGCGGGGGGGATTTCTTTTGAATCTCCCGGTAGGTCCGATCGATACCCGTTACGGTCTTTATGTAACGATTAAGAAGTTGCTCGATCTCTTTGGCCCGCTGCAAGGCCGGCTTGATCTGGTGGTTTTCGCGCCGCAAACGGGTATTATCCGCTTTTAGCTTGACGATGTTAAGCCGGGAATGCGGGTAATACCAGGCGCTATAGCCGAGGAAAAAGCCCAGGGCCAGAAGGGTAACCCAGGATAGGATCACCCCCAGCCAGGGGATATACACCCGACGAATGGCTCCGCGTTTGGGAACGATCATAACGGTAAAACCCCACCGGCCGATGGCCGTAAGGCTTCGCCGTAACCAGCGTCCCACCGGTCCAACCTCCTGTCGGGAAAACAGTGGAAATTATAAATTCTCCTCTGTGGCTGCGAATTCCTGCTTCCGGGCTTCTTTTTTTCCAAAGGCCATGCGGAGGGCGCGCTTCTCCTCTTCGGAAAGAGGTTGACGGGCCTGGCCCCGTTCGACCTCTTTGGCAAAGCAACGCGATTCGTCCCGACCATAGATGCTGGTCAGGATCACTCCGTCGCCGTTTTCGTCGAGGAGGACCAGGGTAAAACTCTGGTCGCCTCCCTGGTCTTTAAAGGCGCGATAACGTTCCAGTGCCCACCGCTGAAAATAAAAGCGCGCCCTGGTCCTGACTTCTTCCATCTCGTTCTCTAAACCGGTGACCCGCTGGGTCAAGCTCTGGGTGGCCTGTCCCAAATATACAAGCATCTTCTCCAGTTCATTTTCTCCTTCTCGCCGGGAAAGGGCGGCCCGGTAAAGCCGGTGGAGCGTTCGGAGGCGCAGGACGGCGATGATAAAGGCCGCGGTCACCGCCAGGGTGAACAAGAACACCGCCGAAAGTAAAACGGCCTGATGAGAGAGGAGAAACCGGGTATAATCCTCGAGTAAGCTCATTGCCGGACCCTTACCTCCCTGGTTCTATTTCCGCGGCCGTTAATTTCGCCCATGCCAGCGCGGTGGCCGCGCGGTAAACTTCTTTGAGGGCCTGGCCGGTATTTTCTGCCACCCGGCGGGCATCTTCGTATTCCGGCGCCACCTGAACCGGACGTCCGCACCAGCGACCCACTTTCACCCGGACCGTTTCCCCGGCCAGCTCCACGGTTAGACTTTCCCGGGGTAAGGCGTAACGGAGGACCCGGGATTCCCGTAAGCCCAGGGTGGTGCTCTCGGTAAAGATCAGGGACCGAAGACGTGCCGTGTCCTCCGGCCGGGTAAGGACATGAAGAACCAGACCCGGCCGCCCTTTTTTCATCTGGACGGCCGTCCACCAGACGTCCAGCGCCCCGGCGGCCAAAAGTCGACCGGCGAGATACCCGCAGAACTCGGGATTCATATCATCGAGATTGGTTTCGAGGACCGCCAGTTCCCCGCTTGCTTCCGGGACTTCGTTCCCCTCGCCATCCTCCCCGAGGAAAAGACGAAGAACGTTGGGGATGCTCCGCTCGGCCGCCCCGGCTCCGATCCCCACTGCCTTGAGAACCATGAACGGCATGGGGCCGAAGGACGCGGCCAAGGTGGTGGCCAGGGCGGCTCCGGTGGGCGTGACCATTTCCCCTTCGCAGTCCCCGGCGTAGACCGGAACCCCTTTGACCAATTCCGCTACCGCCGGCGGGGGGATGGGAAGGAGTCCATGAGCCGTATTTACGGTACCGTAGCCCAGCCGCAGAGGGGAGAAGACCACACGGTCCACACCGAGGGCGGCCAGGCCGGCCACGGTTCCCACCACGTCCACCAGGGCATCGACGGCTCCCACCTCATGCAGATGGGTCTCGGTGATGGATCGTCCGTGCACACGTGCCTCGGCCTCGCCCAGCCGACGAAAGACCAAGATGGCGCGTTCTTTAATCGGTGGCGCCAGCGCCGAACGTTCGATCAGGGTCAGGATCTCCGGGAGCCGCCGCCCGTGTGGTTCTCCGGTTCCATGTTCGTCTTCTTCCCCTTCGTCGACCGTCACGATTACCCGCATGGCCCGTAGCCCGGCCCTTTTCGTCTCTTCGACTGAAATCCGGTAACCGCTCAGGCCGAGGGGCCGCAAGGCTTCTTTTAACCCTTCCAGCCCCAGACCGGCATCGACCAGCGCGCCGAGGATCATATCTCCGCTTACACCGGCTCCCGCGTCGAAATAAGCTATCCGCATGCCTCTTCCCCCAGACGGTTGATGCGATGGGCCAAAACCCCGGCGCCGAAACCGTTATCGATGTTGACCACCGCCACCCCGCCGGCGC
Organism: Bacillota bacterium; assembly: GCA_012516115.1. GTDB lineage: Bacteria > Bacillota > UBA4882 > JAAYXC01 > JAAYXC01 > JAAYXC01. Next base: position 7,310 of record JAAYXC010000295.1, read on the forward strand.
AACTGTTCAACATGGCCAGGAGGGCGGCCAACCCTCCGAAACTTGCACCATAGCCCACGCTGGTGGGTACGGCCACCACCGGCGCGGCCACCAATCCGGCCACCACGCTGGCCAGAGCTCCTTCCATCCCGGCCACCACCACGACGACCCGGGCCCGATGAAGCAGCTCTTGCTGGGCGAGGAGACGATGAAGTCCGGCCACGCCCACGTCGAAGAGCCGGGTGGTCGTGCTCCCGAGCAGGGAAGCGGTGAGGGCGGCCTCTTCCGCCACGCCGGCGTCGGCCGTCCCGGCGCTTACCACGCAGACTTCGCCCCTGGTCCAAGGCGGTCGGCGCCGCAAGAAGATCATCCTGGCCCGCGGCGCATACTCCACCTCCGGCAGGACCGCCTTAACCGCCCGATAGACCTCTTCCGAAGCGCGGGTAGCCAGGACGTTACCCCCCTGGGCCGCCAGGCTGGCCATAATGGCTCCCACCTCTTCCGGCGTCTTGCCGGGGCAAAATACCACCTCAGCCTCGCCTAGCCGGAGGGCCCGGTGGTGATCGACCTTAGCAAAACCTAAATCCTGGTAAGGAGCTGTAATAAAACGTAGCAGCGCTTCATCGGGGCTTATCTCCCCGGTCGCCACCTTCCGTAAGATTTCCCTCGCTTCCCCGCGTTCCAATACGGATCCTCCGTTTCACGTGAAACAATCCGGCCATGGTTACGCTTCGTGATCACCTACGCCGTTTTTGCTACGCTTAAGGCGCAAACGTCTGAGAAAAAGCGGAAATATGTCTCTCTATCCGGGCCTCGCTTAACCGGTGATCAATTCCAGGATCCTTTCCAGTTCCTCGGGTGAATAATATTCGATCTCTATGCGGCCGCCCTTACCGGCGGGCCGGATCTTTACCTTCGTTCCCAGAACCGACCGTATCCGGTCTTCGATCTCCTGGAGGAAGGGGCCTATCTTTTCCTCTCCAGAACGGCGGGGAGGGTTTGTTTCACGTGAAACATCCGACCGTCGTCTGGCCGCCGCCTTCACTTTGACCAGTTCTTCTGTGGCCCGGACGGAAAGTCGCCCTTCGACCACCTCACGCCAGGCGGCCAGTTGTTCGGCTTCATCCGATAAGCCCAGGATCGCCCGGGCATGGCCTTCACTGGCCCGACCGGCCCGCAGATCTTCCTGGATGGGGGCCGGCAGATGGAGAAGGCGAAGGGTGTTGGCCACTGCCGAACGACTTTTGCCGAGCTTTTGCGCGATCTCCTCCTGGGTCAGGCCGAATTCTTCCATCAAACGCCGGTAGGCCTCCGCCTCTTCCAGGGGATTCAGGTCGGCCCGCTGGAGATTTTCCACCAGGGCCACCTGCATCATGACCGCATCGCTGAAATCGCCGATCACAGCCGGGATCTTGGTGAGTCCGGCTTGCTCGGCGGCCCGCAGCCGGCGTTCGCCGGCCACCACCTGGTAGCCGTCCTCCACCCGGCGGAGAAGGATGGGTTGCAGGACCCCATGCTCCTTGATGGAGGCGGCGAGTTCCGCCAGTTTCTCCGGGTCGAAGTCCCGGCGCGGTTGATAGGGATTGGGCCTGATTTGGGCGATGGGGACCTCCAGCCGGCCTTCGCTCTCCACCTCTTCGAGTTCCGGGATCAGGGCCCCCAGACCTTTGCCGAGACCACGGGTCTTCCTCACCGCCCCATCACCTCCGCCGCGAGTTCCATATAAGCTTCGGCCCCCTTCGATTTGGCGTCGTAGAGATTGATGGGCAATCCGTAGCTAGGGGCTTCGCTTAGCCGGACGTTCCGCGGAATGATGCTCGCGTAAACCTTTTCCCGGAAATACTTGCGGACTTCTTCGGTGACCTGTTGCGAGAGATTGGTCCGACTGTCATACATCGTCAATACCACCCCCTCGATCTCCAGACGGGGGTTCGAGTACTTCTGAACCAGTTGAATGGTCCGCATAAGCTGGGTGAGACCTTCCAGGGCGTAAAACTCGCACTGAATGGGGACGATGACCGAATCGGCCGCGGCCAAGGCATTGAGGGTGAGATTTCCCAGGGAAGGAGGGCAGTCCACGAGGATGTATTCATAGTCATGGCGGATCGGTTCCAGGGCCAGGCGCAGACGTTGATCGCGGGCCATCATCCCCACCAACTCGGACTCGGCGCCGGCGAGTTTCATCGTCGCCGGGACCACCCGCAATCCCGGGACCTGCGAATCCACGATTACCTCGGCCAAGGGAACTTCGTTGATTAAGGCATCGTAGATGCACTTTTTGAGCTCGTTTTTCCGTAGCCCGATACCGCTGGTGGCGTTACCTTGAGGATCGATATCCACCAGAAGCACGGTCCGTCCTTTCTCGGCCAGACAGGCCCCTAGGTTCACGGCGTTGGTGGTCTTCCCTACTCCGCCCTTTTGGTTGGCCACGGCGATAACCTTTCCCACGACTCTTACCCTCCCGGTTCTTCCGGCCCGGCCGGGTCCGGTTCTTTTTTCTTTCGCGATGGTCGGCCGAAGATCCTCCAGCAAAAAAGAACCCGCCGGTCGCCCGACGGGAAAAAAGTTTTGGGGAAAGTCGACCTTAAGCCGGGAAAGGGCTTCCTTCCTCCGGGATGCCCAGAGTGCGGAAATGCCGGCGGAAGTGTTCACCCAGCGCTTCGTAGTAGGCCTCTTCTTCCCCCTCCAGCAACCGGAAGAAGGCCGGCCCCAGTTCCGGATCGGTGAGGAGCTGGCCATAGGTGATGTGGAGGAGCTGGCGGGAACGATCGTCCCTTAACAACTCCGGCAGTGCCGCCGTGGGAAGAGCATCGATGGGACCGACGTCGGCCGGTCCGGTATCGATATGGTAGTATTTCTTGGCCTCGGCCAAAGAGGAAACGGCCTTGGCGTAAAGTCGTCGGAAAAGCGCGGGGTCTTTGACCGCTACCACGCCAAGGGCCACCAGCCAGCTGGTGCCGGCGGTCTTGAGGTGAAAGCGCCCGGCGGTCAGTCGGCCCACCACGGGGAAGACGGTAAACTTATCGCTGCCCGAATGTACGCTGAGCCGGTAACCGAAACGGCGGGCGAGAAAGGCATGTGACGATAATGCGGCCTCGAAGCGTTTCAGATCGCCGCGGTAGTCCACGGCCTTTTGGAATTCACCCGGGAAACGGGGGGCCAGGCTAAACGGCCTGATCCCGAGCCGTTCCATCTCCAGGCCGAAAAGGAGATGGTCTTCGAGACGGGTCTCTTCCGGCGTTTCGTCCACGCTGATCTCCAGGTCGTAGCCTTCCGCTCCCCGGTATTCCCGGCAGAGGACATCGGCCTCCCGGATGAAAGAAAGGGCCGCGCCGTAGACCCGCCAGAAGTCTTCGATGGTTTTCTCCGTCAAGACCACCTCCCGGCCGTTGAGGTTAAAACTCTGCCCGGCCCATCCCAGGAGCACGGAAGGGCACGAGGGGAGCCCGGTTGCTCCCAGACAGAGACTGAGATCTAAAGTGATCATGCTCATACCGGCGGCCAGGGCCATACGCACCTCAGCGAGGGTCTTAAGATGGTCGCCGTCGGCGCCGAAACCGCCTTCGTAGCCTTCCTGGAGCACGGCCCAGGTGGCGGCATCGATGACCTGGGTAAAGCTCCGACCGGTGAGGTTGAGTTCGCGAACGGACTGCTGGGCCAGCACCGGCGCCACCCGGAAGCCGCGGAGGGCACGGAGATGGCCGGGGTTGGCCAGGCCCAAACGGTCGCCGCAACCGAACGAGGGAAGGTGGGCCGGTAGCCTTGCCGGGGCGGCAAAGGGAAAGACCTCCCGGATGACCGCCGCGTTCTCGGCCGTGAGGGGATAGACGCCCACCCGCCGGCCGTCCACCTTCTCCC
>JAAYXC010000296.1 GCA_012516115.1 Bacillota bacterium
GGCCTCTTTGCCGCAGAGGGCAGGTTACCGGCGATGGGGAATAGGCAGAACTTTTTTCGAAGCGCAGTTCGGTTAAGGCCGTTAACCGGATTAAAGTTCCTCCCGTTGGAAAACCCATCCGGCGAGCTGGACCAGGAGGACCGTGGTTAAAAGGGTGATGGTCAGGCCTACTCCGGCGTCGGCCAACCGCGCGGTGGCCGGGGAGGCCAGGAGCTTTCCGGCCAGGGTCATTAAGCCGGCGGGGTTGTAGGTGGTAAACCTCCCGCCGAAAGAGGCGAGGAGGGAGAGGAGGAGGTGGACGGCGACGGCCCCTCCGGCGGCAAACATGGAGTTTTTCGCCAGCGTGCTGGCGAGAACGGTAAGCGCGGTGATAAAAAGCTCATAGACGAAGAAGAGCGAGACGGCCGCAAGCCCGCGGTTAAGTTCCGGTGCCGCCGGCCAGAGGATGACGGTATAATACGCGCACGCCAGAGTGGCGACCAGGGTAGAGAAACTCACCAGTAAGACCGCGGCGATAAATTTAGCCCAGATGAACTCTGGCCGTTTAACGGGTTTGGTCAAGACGAGGACGGCGGTCCCGCGGACCTTTTCCTCAAGGACACTACCCATAAAAAGAAGAATGATGACAAAAAGGCCGGTCCCCAGGTTTTTCAACAACTGTTGCCAGGCAAAAAGGGCATTCGGTTCGGCGGTCGGCACAATGCGGATCCCGGCCGTGCTCTCACCGGCCAGTCTGATCAACTCCGGGGTCAGTTTGGTCAAGAGGGGTGAACCAAACCCGAAAAAGAGGAAGATTCCCGGGAGCACATATATCTTAGCGGTCCGGAAGATCTCCCGTATCTCTTTGCGTAGGAAGACCGGGATTTTCATGACCGCTTCACCAACCTCACGAAGATGTCTTCCAGTTCCGGCTCCTTTATGCGGCATTCCCGTAGTCCGACCCCGGCCTCGACCAGCAGGGCGGGTAGCGCCCGCTGGGCGGAAGCGAGGTCGGCGGCATGGAGGAAGATCTTTTCCCCTTCCACGCGGACTTCTTTCGCCCAAGGCTGTTTTGCCAGAAGGGCCGCGACCTCGGCCGGGTTCTCCGTCGGCGAGACCACCAGGATCCGCGGGGCGTATTCCGCGCGGAGCTCGGCGATGGGCCCTGCGGCCACCCGTCGGCCCCGGTCGAGCACGGCCACCGTATCGCCGACCCGTTCCACGTCGGCCAGGATGTGGGTAGAAAAAATGATGGTGGTCTTGCCGCGCGCGGCAAGACGCTTGATGGGCTCGAGGACTTCTTTTCGGCCGATGGGGTCAAGTGCCGAGGTCGGTTCGTCAAGGAGCAGCAGTTCCGGGTCGTTGACCAGGGCCTGGGCCAGGCCGAGCCGCTGTTTCATCCCGCGGGAAAAACCACTGATCTTCGTCCTGACGTCCGACAAACCTACCAGCTCTAAAAGTTCGTCGGCCCGCCGCCGGTTGATCTGCGGCTCCAGACCGAAGAGTTCGCCGATAAAGAGGAGGAATTCCCGGGCACGCATCCAGCCGTAGAAGTTGGCCACATCCGGGAGAAAGCCCACACGCGGCAGATAGCGTCCGGACCCCAGGGGTTCCCCGAGAATGCGGGCCGTGCCGGAAGTAGGCCGGGCCAGGCCCATGAGCATCCGTAAGGTGGTGGTCTTGCCGGCGCCGTTCGGCCCTAAAAAACCGTAGATCGAACCCTTGGGAATCCGGAGGTCAAGGTGGTCTACCGCGGTCTTCGTTCCGAAGACCTTCGTCCGCCCGTAAGTCTCCACGGCCAACATTTCATTCTTCCTTCCTGCCCACGGCGAAATAGATTACCGCCCCCAAGAGGGAGCCGAGCACGGCCAAGGCCAACCAAGGCCACCGCCTGCCCCCGCGGAGGGTCTCCGGCCCGCGCCGGAGGATATCGACGACCGCCGCGACCTGGAGGGCCAATTGGAGGACGAGCAGGGGGGCCAAGAGTAAGGGGTTTTCGCGGAGTAATTTCTCCATCGTCCTTTCCTCCTCAGGTTTTAAATTTTCTCGTCATCCAGTCGGGCACCGCCTACCTTCCGGGCGGCCAGGACCACCGCCAGAAGCCGGGCGGGATCATCCGAACCGAGGAGCACTTTCCGGCCGTTTGGCCGCGTAATAAGCACCCCTTTGTTCCCCCGGTAGAAGAATCCCCAGGTCCCTTCGGCGTTCAGGCGGATCCCCCAGCCCCCGAAGTCCCGGAGGGGTGAAAACTCGACGACCTCTGCGGAAACGATCTCGTCCCATCGCAACCGATAAAGAGGTAACCCTATAACC
>JAAYXC010000297.1 GCA_012516115.1 Bacillota bacterium
CATATGGATGTGGACCACCCGTCCGGAATGATGCGCCCTTGTTAGGCCATGATAAACAACAAATTTCGACAGAGGGTTGGAATTGGAAAAAATTAATATATTAAATAGAGAAATTTTCAAAACAGGATGCGGATTTAGCATTGTTGCGTTCTTGAGCGGAGGATTTTACTGGTGTCGGCGGTTGCATCATGGGGTTCAGCGGCCCGAACGGGGCCGAAAAGACCACCATCATCAGGCTCATCATGAACCTCGCCCGGCCGGAGCCGGGTGCACCTAAAACACCGTTTTTTCCCTCGACCGGCCCCTATTCGCTCTCGAAGAGAGGGGTGCTCAAATACCTCTCACCCGTATCCGGCAGGAGGGCCACCAAGAGCCGGCCCCGGTTCTCCGGCCGGGTGGCGACCTTATAGGCCACGTGGGCCGCGGCGCCGGAGGAGATCCCAACCAGGATCCCCTCCTCCCGCGCCAGCCGCCTGGCCGCGGTGAAGGCCTCCTCGGTCGTCACCGTGACGATCTCGTCGATGATCGCGCGGTTCAAGACTCCGGGCACGAAGCCGGCGCCGATGCCCTGGATCTTGTGGGGCCCGGGCTTCCCACCGGAGAGGACCGGTGAGTCCGCCGGTTCCACGGCGATGACCCGTACCGAGGGCTTGCGTTCTTTGAGGACTTCCCCTACCCCGGTGATGGTCCCGCCGGTGCCGACCCCGGCCACGAAGACATCTACCCGGCCCTCGGTGTCGCGCCAGATCTCCTCGGCGGTGGTACGTCGATGGATCTCCGGGTTGGCCGGGTTCTCGAACTGCTGGGGCATGAAGGCGCCCGGGATCTCGCGGACGAGCTCCTCGGCCTTCCGCACGGCGCCGGCCATACCCTCGATCCCGGGGGTAAGGACGATCTCCGCCCCGTAGGCCGCCAGCAACTTGCGCCGCTCTAAGCTCATGGTCTCGGGCATGGTCAGGATGAGCCGGTAGCCGCGCGCAGCGGCCACCATGGCCAGACCGATCCCCGTGTTGCCGCTCGTGGGTTCGACGATGACCGCGCCTTTTTTCAGCCGGCCTTCCCGCTCGGCGGACTCGATCATGGCCAGGGCAATGCGGTCCTTGACGCTCCCCGCCGGGTTGAAGTACTCGAGCTTGGCCGCGATCTCGGCCTGTGTCCCCGCGCCGCAGCGGGCCAGGCGCACGAGCGGGGTCCCGCCGATGAGAGAGGTGACGTCCGGGGCGATGCGTGTCATCTTTATCCCTTCCTTAAAACCATATTTTCCTACTTACTTACTAGGATTATAACGGCTCCGGGGAGGGGCTGTCAAGTCGAACTTAGCGGACCGGCTTCGCTCTAGGGGTTCTCCCTCTTCCGGCAAAGGGTGGCATTTTCTCTACCCCCTCCACGGGTGACGTCATCGCAGACTGACGAGATCGGCGAGGGTTCGGTCTTGACAGAGGGACCAGGGCATAGTATAATTGCAGTATTCCGATAGGATTACTAGATTATTCATCATTCGAACGTTGCCACAAGGCGGCCTCGAAACATCGGGGCTGACCTTCACTCCTTTCGACCCCTTGGTCCATGATCTCTCCAATGCCATGTTATCCCAAGAGAGCCAGTCTCGAGGTCGAGATGGATCGCTTTTTCGAAGGTCATGTTGATCGATTATGGTCACTTATAGGATAGCGATCGCATTTTGAGTTCCTTGGCAACGGAGGTGGCCGGGCGGCCCCGCTTCTCGGTGGGCTGCATGTTTTTAACCCGGATTTCGAGGGTTAAGGCCTATGGAAGCCCATAAACTCTTCTTTCTAAGCTTCGAGAGGGGGTGCCCGGAGGCCGGGGGTGAGGTTATCACCCGGCGGGTGGAACTTAAATTCGCCTCTCACGTGGAAAAAGCCAAGACATCTTCGAAATCCGGGTTAAAACGGGGGTATCCTTGAATGCCAGATGGGTCAATCAAAAAGACATTTGCCGTTAAGGGGATGTCATGTACCAGTTGCGAGCTTAAAATAGAGAAATCATTAAGAAGGATTACCGGGGTAAAAGAAGCCAAGGTATCTTTGCGCGATTCGCGAGCAACCGTAATTTATGATCCACAAAAAACAGATTCAGCTTTCTTGGTCGCCGCTATCCAGCAACTAGGTTATGAAGTTTATGAAATTGAAGATGCTTTGAACGGTTCAACGGAAAAAATGAGCTTTAATCAGTTGTTCGGGATCGGGATCGCTATTTTTGCCATCTATTTGATTATTAAGTCCACCTTGAATTTTAATTTTGTCCCTCAAGTCGACCAGACGATCGGTTATGGAATGCTTTTTCTGGTGGGATTGTTGACTTCATTACATTGTATTGCCATGTGTGGTGGAATTAATCTAACGCAAAGCCTTAACCATCCATCGGAGGGAGCCCGATCGAAGTTAGCCCAATTCAAGCCGGGTCTGCTATATAATTTGGGGCGGATAATCTCCTATACTTTGTTAGGGGGGGTTGCGGGATCTGTCGGGTCGGTAATCAGTTTTTCCGGAGCGGCCAGAGGCGCCGTGGCGATCATCGGCGGCGCCTTCATGATGCTAATCGGACTTAAGATGCTCGATATTTTCCCCTGGTTGCGCAGGTTGCGTTTTGGCCTGCCCAGGTTCTTCGGGAACCAGATTTACGAGAATAAAGGAAGAAAGGGTCAATTGGTTATTGGGCTGGTCAATGGGTTAATGCCGTGTGGACCTTTACAAACGATGCAGTTATATGCCCTCGGGACCGGGAGTTTTGCCGGCGGAGCGATTTCCATGTTCTTCTTTAGCCTGGGAACTGTCCCGTTAATGTTCGGTTTTGGCGCGAGCGGGTCGATGCTAATCCGGAAGTTTAGGCACGTGATGTTAAAAGCCAGCGCCATCCTGGGCATCGTGCTAGGGCTGATCATGGCCAACCGGGGGCTGCATCTCTCCGGGATTACAACGGTCGCGGCGCCGGTTGGCGGCGGAAACGTGGCCGTGATTCAAGGAGATGTCCAGGTGGTGACTACCACCGTCGAACCCAGCAGATACCAGCCTTTTATAGTGCAAAAAGGGATTCCCGTACACTGGATCGTCAAAGCCCGGGCGGAGGATCTAAACGGATGTAATAACCGGATAATTATACCCCGTTATAACATTGAAAAAAGACTGGTTCCCGGGGAAAACGTGATTGAGTTCACGCCCGTGGCGGGAGGAACAATCACCTATACCTGTTGGATGGGCATGATTAGCAGCGTCATTAAAGTGGTTCCCGATCTTTCCAGGATTTCCGAAAAAAATCTGGACAAATTGAATAGTGAAAGTAAACAGGAATATTCCGGGGGAGGTTGTTGTTCGGCCGGAACCCGCGCTGGCCGGTTTGCCGGGGGCCGGATTCCCACGGATGATATTGAGATCGCCAGAGTGAAGAACGGCATCCAGATGGTAGCGATCGAGGTGAACGAGAAGGGTTTCTCCCCGGCGGCCATTGTTTTGCAAAAGGGGGTAAAGGTCAAAATCCGATTTATTGCCGAGAGGTTAACCTATTGTAATTTTATTATCCAATTTCCGGAATACCGGGGTCAGTTGGACCTGAGAAAGGGCCAGCTGGAAACACCGGAGCTGGAAGCGACTCGGGACTTCACCTTCCGCTGCTGGATGGGCATGCTCAACGGCTACTTCAAAGTGGTCAATGATATAAATAACGTAAACCTGGAGCGGATCAAGGAGGAGATCAGGGCTTACCGTCCGGTCGGCGACGGAGGTTGTTGCGGGGGATAAGGGGTTTTGCTGAATTTAATCTAGAGAAGAAACATTTTTTCATCAAGGAGTGATTTGCGATGATCAAAAAAGAAACCTTAAAGGTGGAAGGGATGTCCTGCGCCTCCTGCGCGTTGAGGATAGAAAAAAACTTGAGCGCGCTCTCAGGGGTAAAAAGCGCGGCGGTCAATTTCGCCACCGAGAAGGCGGTGGTGGAATACGATGATGAGGTCGTGGATGAAAAAACGCTGGAGGAAGCCGTAAAGAGACTCGGTTACGGGGTCGCCAGAGAGGCCGCGCCTTCGAAGGGCAAGGTGGAACTGAAGATCACCGGGATGAGTTGCGCCTCCTGCGCCGCCAAGATCGAGAGGAGGTTGGGCGGGATCGAGGGCGTCCTCCGCGCTTCTGTCAATCTGGCCACCGAGAGGGCCACCGTGGAGTTCGACCCCTCCCGGGTCAAAGTGGGCGCCCTGATCGAGGCCGTTGAAGACTTGGGTTACGGGGCAGAGAGGGCGGAAGAGATCCCCGCGGACCGGGAGAGGGAAGCCCGGGAAAGGGAGATGGGTGGCCTTCGCCGGGAACTGGTCGCGGCGGCGGTCTTGAGCTTGCCGCTGGTCGTGGCCATGATCTCGGGCTTTCTCCGGGTCGAGGCCTTCGCCTTCCTCCATGATTGGCGGTGGCAATTGGCCCTGGCGACCCCGGTCCAGTTCCTTATCGGTTACCGGTTCTACCGGAACTCCTATTATGCGCTGAAGGCCGGAAGCCCCAATATGGACGTCTTGATCGCCTTGGGGACTTCTGCGGCCTATTTTTATAGCCTTTACAACGCCCTCTTCGGCCCGGTGCGACCCGGGACGATGATGAAGGATCTATACTTCGAGGCCGCGGCGATCATCATTACCCTTGTTTTACTCGGCAAATACCTGGAGGCGCGCGCCAAGGGGAAGACCTCGGAGGCCATCAAGAAGTTGATGGAGCTTGGGGCCAAGACCGCCAGGGTCATCCGGGAGGGCCGGGAAGAGGATATCCCCGTGGAAGAGGTGGAAGTCGGGGAGGTAATCGTCGTCCGGCCCGGGGAGAAGATCCCGGTGGACGGGAAGGTCATCGAGGGCAGTTCCGCCGTGGACGAGTCCATGCTCACCGGCGAGAGCCTCCCGGTGGAAAAGAGACCGGGGGACCAGGTATTCGGCGCGACGATCAATAAATACGGTACCTTTAAGTTCGTGGCGACCAAGGTGGGCAAGGAGACCGTCCTGGCGCAGATCGTCAAGATGGTGGAGGAGGCGCAGGGCGCCAAGGCGCCGATCCAGAAGATCGCCGACCGGGTGGCCGGCGTCTTCGTCCCCATCGTCTTGGGCATTGCCGTTTTGACCTTCCTCATCTGGACCTTTGGCGCGCGTGACCTGACCAAAGGGGTCACGAGCGCGGTGGCGGTCCTGGTGATCGCCTGTCCCTGCGCGCTGGGACTGGCGACCCCCACGGCGATCATGGTCGGGACGGGCAAAGGCGCGGAGAACGGGATCCTGATCAAAGGCGGAGAACACCTGGAGACGGCCCACAAAATCGGGGCGGTGGTCCTGGACAAGACGGGGACCATCACCAAAGGCCGGCCGGAGGTGACCGCCATCGTCCCCCTCGGCGGGATGGACGGCCGGGAAGTATTGCGATTGGCGGCCGTAGCCGAGAAGAAATCCGAGCATCCGCTGGGCGTGGCGGTCTACGAGAAGGCCCAAAGAGAATTGGGGGCCCTCCCCGATCCCGAGGAATTCGAGGCCTTCCCCGGCCACGGGGTCGCGGCCGTGACCGGGGGCAAGACGGTCCTGGTCGGCACGAGGAGGTTGATGACGGAAAAGGGGATCGATACCTCCGCGGCCGAGGAGACCCTGGCCGGCCTGGAGGAGGCCGGCAAGACCGCGATGCTCTTGGCATATGACGGGAGATTGGCCGGGGTCATCGCCGTGGCCGACGTGGTCAAGGAGGAGGCGGCCGAGGCCATCGCCGCGCTGAAGAGGATGGGGATAGATGTTTACATGATCACCGGCGATAACCGGCGGACCGCCCGGGCCATCGCCGCCCAGGTCGGGATCGAGAACGTCTTGGCCGAAGTCCTGCCGGAACAAAAGGCGGCGGAGGTGGAGCGGCTGAGGAGAGAGGGGAAGATCGTGGCCATGGTGGGGGACGGCATCAACGACGCCCCGGCCCTGGCCGCCGCGGATATCGGCATGGCCGTCGGGAGCGGCACCGACATCGCCATGGAGGCGGCGGACATCACCCTGATGCGGGGGAATCTTTTGGCCATACCTGCCGCCATCCGGCTTTCCCGCGCCACTATGGCCAAGATCAAGCAGACCCTCTTCTGGGCCTTTATCTACAACATCATCGGCATTCCTTTCGCCGCCATGGGGGCCTTGAGCCCGGTCATCGCCGGCGCGGCCATGGCCGCGAGCTCGGTCTCGGTGGTGACGAATTCGCTGAGCTTGAAGCGGTTTAAAGCTTAATGGATGGTGCGGAGTTGACAATCGGATCGGGGCATGTTAGCATTAAAATACCTACTAATTCACTAGGTTATCCTGGAAAAAGGACGGCGGACCGATGCGCGTCTCGACCAAGGGCCGCTACGGCCTACGCGCCATGGTGGATCTGGCGCTACACGCCGAGGGTGCTCCCGTGCCCCTCAAGGAGATCGCCGAACGCCAAGGCCTCTCCGAGTCCTACCTGGAGCAGGTCTTCGCCGTCCTCCGGCGGGCGGGCTGGTGATGGCGATCCGCGGGCCCATGGGCGGCTATACGCTGGGCCGGCCGAAGAGATAAGCGCGGGGGAGATCCTGCGCGTCCTGGAGGGGGATACCGCCCCGGTCTACTGTGTCGAGCGGATGGCGACCCGGGCCCGCTGCGCGAGGGAGCCCGCGTCTCCGACGCGGGAGTTCTGGCGGGAGCTTCGCGACCACATCGACGCCTTCCTCGACCGGACCAGCCTCCGGGAGCTCTGCGAGCGGGCGCGCCGGAAGGACGAGGCCCCACCGATGTATTATATTTGAAAGCCGAGCGAGAAGGTTCGATCGAAGATGGGCCGGAGGAAAAAGAAAATCCTCTTCCTCTGCACCGGTAACTCCTGCCGGAGCCAGATGGCCGAAGGTTTTGCCAGGGCCATGGCCGGCGACCGCTGGGAAGTCTACAGCGCCGGCCTGGAACCGACGGGATTAAACCCGCGCGCCGTCCGGGTTATGCGCGAGGTAGGGATCGACATCTCCGGCCAGAGCTCGAAACCCATCGACCCCGAGTTATTGTCGAAGGTCGATCTCATCGTTACCCTCTGCGGCGATGCCGCCGACCGTTGTCCCCTGACCCCGCCGCACGTCCGCCGCCTGCATTGGCCGCTGGAAGACCCGGCCCGGGCAAGCGGCACGGAAGAAGAGATCCTGGCCCGTTTCCGGAAAATACGCGATGAAATCCGTCGCCAGTTGGAAACTCTCCTTGCCGGGGAAGGGCGGGCCGACGGCGGGGAATGAAGGTAAATTATTCTTCGGTCCGTTGGATCGCGGGGGAGTTGACAAACGGGCGGCGCCGTGCTAGCATAGCATCGAAATACCTACTAATCCACTAGGTAATCCCGGAAAAAGGATGGACGATGGCCGATGCGCGTTTCAACCAAGGGCCGCTACGGCCTGCGGGCCATGGTGGATCTGGCCCTTCATCCGGAGGAAAGCCCCGTGCCCTTGAAAGACATCGCCGAACGGCAGGGTCTTTCCGAATCTTATCTCGAGCAGGTCTTCGCCGCTTTGCGGCGGGTGGGTCTGATAAGGGCGGTCCGTGGTCCGGCAGGGGGGTAGGTCCTCGGCCGACCGGCGGCCGCGATCACCGCCGGAGAAATCTTACGCGCCCTGGAAGGGACCACCGCCCCGGTTCACTGCGCAGAACGGGGAGAAGGCGAGAGCCGCTGTCAAAGAGCCCCCGCCTGCCCCACGCGGGAGTTCTGGTGTAAACTCCGCGATCATATCGACGCCTTCCTCGACCGGACCACCCTCCAGGACCTGGCCGAACAGGCGCGAAGAAAGAACGAAGCCCAGCCCATGTATTACATTTAGGAGGACGTACTCCCGACCCCGCGGCTCAGATAAAAAGGTTCACATCCCCTTCCTCCGCCGCGGCGAGATAGGAGGTTACCCCGCCGACCTCCACCCCGTCGAGGAGTTCCTCCCGCCTGATCCCCATGAGATCCATGGACATCTGGCAGGCCACAAGCCTCACCCCGGCCGCCTTGGCCCGATCGATGAGCGCCTCTAAGGAGAAGACGTTCTTGCGGCGCATGATGAACCGGATCATCCGCGGCCCCAAGCCGAACATATTCAGGCGGGAAAGCCCCAGACGACGACTCCCCCGCGGCATCATCAAACCGAAGGCCCGCTCCAAAAGATTTTTGCGAACCCTTACCCTCTGCGGCCGCCGCAGGATGTTGAGTCCCCAGAAGGTAAAGAACATCGTTACCCGGCGGCCCATGGCCGCCGCGCCGTTGGCGATGATGAAAGAGGCGATGGCCCGATCGAGATCGCCGCTGAAGACGACGATGGTCTTATCGCTGCCGCCTGCACCCACGGGCCGCGGTCTTTCCGTCCCACCCTTACGGAGTACGACCACGAAGCGATCACCCTCCCGGCCGGCCGAAAGAAGGGTATGGCCGGTCCGGGAGGCCCAGGCCTCCACATCGTTTAAGAAGCCCGGGTCCGTGGCATGGACCTCCAGCAGTTCCCCCGGGGCCATGCCCTCCATCCTGTTACGCAGGCGAAGGATGGGGCCGGGACACTGAAGTCCGCAGACATCCAGGATCTCCGTCCGTTTCGTTGCCGGAGGCGCGGAAGTCTTGGGCGGAGCTGAAGCGACCGCTTCAGAAGAAGGACCATCCGTCGCCGCCAGATCCTCCATCACCGCCCGGTAAGTCCGGTAGCCGCCCGCCAGGTTACGGACCCGCCGGCCGTGCTGGAGAAGGATCCGCGCGGCCAAATAAGCCCTGAACCCCACCTGACAGTAGACGATGATCTCCTTATCGACGGGCAATTCGGCCAGCCGTTCGCGGAGCCGGTCGAGGGGGATGTTGATCGAACCCGGGATGAAGCCGGCTTCCCTTTCCTCGGGTTCGCGGACGTCAACGAGGACGGTCTTTTGCGGATCGAGCCCGGCGATCTCGTGCCAGTAGGCCTGGGCCACGTCTCCATGGACCACATTCCCCGCCACGTAGCCCGCCATATTCACCGGATCCTTGGCCGAGGAATAAGGCGGCGCATAGGCGAGCTCCAGGTCGGCCAGGTCGTCCACCCCCGCCCCGAAACGCATCGCGGTGGCGATCACGTCGATGCGCTTATCCACCCCTTCGTAACCGACGGCCTGGGCGCCCAGGACCCGACCGTTGGGGGTGAAGAGGACCTTTAAGGTCAGAGGCATGGCGCGGGGATAGTAGCCCGCGTGGGCGTTGGGATGAACGATGGCCGCGGCAAAGGAAAGCCCGACCGCCGCCGCGGCCTTCTCGTTGAGCCCCACCGAGGCCACGGTGAGGTCGAAGACCTTGACGATAATCGTCCCCAAAACCCCCCGGTAGCGGGCTTCCCGGCCAGAGATGATATCGGCCACCAACCTTCCTTGCCGGTTGGCCGGCCCGGCCAGGGGGAGCCAGGTCGGCAGGCCGGTGATAAGGCTTTTTACCTCCACCGCATCCCCGATGGCATAGATCGACGGATCGGAGGTCCGCAAGTGCTCGTCGACGGCAATGGCCCCGCTCGGTCCGAGCATCAGGCCGGCCTGCCGGGCCAGTTCCACCTCGGGTTTGACCCCGGCCGCCAGAACGACGAAGTCGCAGGCCAGACGCTTACCGTTTTCCAGCACCACCTCTAACCCTTCACCGGCCTCCTCGATGGCCGCCACCGGGGCGGCGAGGTGGAGCCCTACCCCCTGCCGGCGGAGATGGTTGTGGACGAGGGCGGCCATTTCCCGGTCGAGGCCCGCCAGGACCTGCGGCGCCGCCTCGACCAGTTCCACCCCGAGCCCGCGCCGGTGGAGGTTTTCGGCCATCTCCAGGCCGACGAACCCTCCGCCGATGACCACCGCCCGGCCGGCCGGTCGGCGGGCGACCATGGCGGCGATGGCATCCATATCCGGGATGTTGCGGAGGACAAAGACATGGGGATGGTCCACGCCCGGGATGACCGGCCGGACCGGCACGGCCCCGGGCGAGAGGACCAGCACGTCGTAGGATTCACGGTACGTCCGGTCCTGGCGCAGGTCGCGGACCTCCAGTTCCTTACGGTCGCGGTCGATACGGAGTACCTCATGACGGGTCCGCACGTCCAGGCGAAACCGCCTGGCCAAGCTCTCGGCCGTCTGGACCAGGAGCCGCTGGCGGTCGGTGATGACCCCCCCGAGGTAATAAGGCATCCCGCAATTGGCAAAGGAGACATACTCACCCCTGTCGAGGAGGACGATCTCCGCCTCTTCGTCGAGTCGGCGCAGCCTGGCCGCGGCACTGGCCCCTCCGGCCACGCCACCGACGATGACGATCTTCTTCCCCATTCATGCTACCCCCTTATCTTCATGCCTTCTCTTCGTCCGTGTCCCGTTCGGTCTTCCCCGGGAACTCCTCCACGAGCTCCGCCAGCCGGCGGGTAAAGGGAACTGACTTCGTAGTGGACTTCCTTTCCCCGCCGTCGGGCCACCACCAAGCCCGCCGCCCGTAATTTCGCCAGTTGCTGGGAAACGGTGGCCTGAGGAAGAGCCAGGCATTCCTGGATCTCGCGGACCGCGCACCCGCCACAACGGACGAGGCCGCAGACGAGACAAAGACGGACCGGATGGGCCAGGGCCTTCAGGACCTCGGCCGCCTCCCGGAAGGCCTCGGGCCTTTTACCGAAAGACATCTTCGCCCTCCATTGA
>JAAYXC010000298.1 GCA_012516115.1 Bacillota bacterium
AACCGTTACATTGCTTCCAAGAGGTCGTACCCAGTTCTTGCTCCATCCATGTGGGCCCCGGACGCGGCGGTAAAGGCCAGTAGCCCTCCGCCAGCTCCTCGGCCATCCGGCGTAATTCGGCCTGCATTTTTTGACCGCCTCTTATTCTTTAACTACTGTAGTAGTTAAGTCTTGGAACAAAAAAATTATAACGCAGCGGGGCGGGCTTGGCAAGCGTGATACGGAAATGAAGGGGTTATTCTTCGCCACCCCCCGGCCGAAGTCGTTCCAAATGGGGGACGAAATCTTCCACGAAACGGCAGCCGTAACGTTTCATGATCTTGGCCTGATAGAGTTCGTGTTTGACGTATTCCAGGGCCACCCGTACCACCCCGAAGTTGCGTGTCACCACGGCCATGGTTTCGGTTTCGATCCCCCCGAGGACGGCCTCTTCCTCATCCCGTACGATGACGAGTAGCCTGCCCTGTTGTTCCTCGAGGACCGCGTCTTCGAACCCGTGGCGTAGGAGTTGGGGAAGCCCTTCCATGGTGCCGCAGAGCACCCCGAAGATGCGTACCCCTCGCTCGGCCGCCTGCGCGAAGGCGGCAAGGAGGCCTTTTGCTTCGGAAGCCCAGAGGAAGGAAGCCAGTTCCCGGTGGGCCGTCGCGATGAGTTCCGCCGCTTTCTCCATGAGTAGATCGTAATGGCGAATGTTCCAGACGTATTCCGGCTCGGTTCGCGCCATCCGGCTCAGGGATTCCTCCAGACCGGTCACGGCCGTCTCAAAGTGCCGGCGCAGACCGCGTAGGAGCTCCCCCGGCGGGATGGGGGCGTAGCGGAGCGGATCGCCGAGGACGACCGTCACCGCCTCGCGCGCTTTAAGGCGATCGATGGTCTCGTAGATCTTGGCGCTCGGTACCCCGGAGAGCCGGCTTAATTCGTAACCGGTCACGGGATGCTTTTTGAGCAGGGCCAGATAAGCCTTGGCCTCGTAAGGGGAGAACCCCAGGGCCTGGAGGTGGGCGAGGGGATCGTCCACGTTGGCATCACTCTTTTCTCACGAATCCTCGTAAGCCTCGGCCGGTGGGAGCCGAGAGAGAGAATGGAGGAGTCGACCTCCGGTTCGCTACTTGTAAAGAGCCATAAGCGAAGGAAACCGGCATCATGAATTTTAACATGTTCATCTGGTTGAATGCACATAAAGATTCCATCGTTATGGACGTGGCTTTTCCCGACCCCTACTCTTTTCAAAATGCCTGGAGGTGCATTGGGGGAGGAAGACGGAATACCCCAGGGATCTCCCGATTCCCTTGCGGAAAACCTTTCTCATGGCCCGCTACGCCGAAGGATGGGGTTAAGTCCTCTCCGTTCCCGATGGTCCAGGTTTGGGACCTTGGGCTGACCGGTCATTGATGAGGGAGGGGAAAAGATCGAGCAATCCCGTGGGCTTCGTGATGAGTTTTTTGGCGCCATGCGCCAGGAGCTCTTCGGCCGTCCGGAAGCCCCAGAGGGCTCCCACCGGGTACATCCCCGCCGCCATGGCGGTCTCCATGTCCGTCCCCGTATCCCCCAGATAGACGAAGGAGGAAGAGGGAAGATCGAGTTCCGCCGCGATCGCCAGGGCGCCGGCGGGGTCCGGTTTCCTTGGGCCGCCGGGGAGGAGGCCACGGACCGCCGCGAAAGGCCGGTTGGGGAAAAAGTGCGCCACCGCCAGGCGGGTGAATTCCTCCGGTTTGTTGGAGAGGATGGCGAGGAGAATACCGGAGGCGCGAAGGACCTCGAGCAGGGTAGGGATCCCCTCGTAAGGCCGGGTCTTCTCGGCCCAGCGCCGGCCGTATTCCGCGCGCATCGCCTCCACGCATGCGCGGACCGTTTCCTCGTCACCGCGCTTCCCTTCGGGCAGGGCGCGGCGGACCAGGATCTCCATACCGTCGCCCACGAAGTAACGGTAGCTCTCCACCGGATGGGCGGGGAACCCCATCCGGCAGAGCACGGCGTTCATGGAGTCGGCCAGATCCTCCAGGGTGTCGAGGAGGGTCCCGTCGAGGTCGAAGAGGACGGCGCGGAAGGACAAAGGTTTTCCCTCCTTGTGGCTTTTTCCTACGCTTTAATCTAAGCGGCCGGGGCTTCCCGGTCACCGGTGGCCTTCGTAGAGGTCGTCGGCCATGGCCGAGATGCGCTCCCGCCAAGCGAGTCGACCGAACCGCAGTAAGATTTCCCGGTGCGCGCGAACCTATCGAGGGCCCTGCGGACCGTGTTCTCGATGTCGAAGCAGCTTCCGGTCGAGCTCATGTAGCCCTCCCTGTACCAGGCCGTATAGCGGCCGAGCTGGTCCAGGGGATCGAAGCCCTTCCGCTCGATGAGGCTTGCCGCCAGGCAGAGGGCCATGGAGGTGTCGTCGGTCCACTTTCCGGGGCGAGATCGAACGGTCTGCCGCCCACGAGATCGTCGATGAGGGTGAAACTACCCGGAGGGCGGAACTCCAGGGGCCGTACCGAGGGCAGCGCCCAGGGCCAGGCCCAAAAGGGCGCCGCGGTAGCGGGAGCGTGTGGCCGCCGTCATGCTGCAAACACCTCTTTCCCCTTTTCAGAAGCGATGTGAAAAGCTTTTGAAAGGGTGCAGGGAAGCCCTGCCGGGCCGCAGGGTATCCCCGCAAATCCATTATCATTGAAGCCCCCCCTTGAGGAGGGTTGGGGGTATGGATCTCGACCCGGGAAGCTTTTTCACATCTCTTCTAGCTTTCGCGGTGGAAGGAAGAAGTCCTTCCAATACGCGATGCAGGCCGCCCGTCGCCGGTCGCCCGCACCGAGAACAGGTGAGAACGAGATTTACTTGCTCGTATAAGAAGAAAAAAGGATCGGGGTTCGGGGAAGTCGAAAAGGATTGCGAGGCGGTCTTTTACGACCGCGCTTGAATCGGCAGTTTCGTTGGGGGATCGGAGATGAAGGTCGTCGCTTTCAACGGCAGTCCCAGGCCGCACGGGAACACGGCCCAGGCTCTGGAGACGGTCCTGGCCGAACTGCGGAAGGCGGGCATCGAGACGGAACTGGTGCAACTGGGTGGGCGCAGACTTTACGGCTGTCTGGCCTGCGGCAGATGCCGGGCGAACAGGGACATGCGCTGCGCCGGCCGGGATGACGAGATGAACGAGCGCATTGCCAAGGCCTTCGCGGCGGACGGGATCCTCATCGGGTCGCCCACCTACTTCAGCAACGTCACCGCCGAGGTCAAGGCCTTCATCGACCGTTGCGGGTATGTGGCCGGCGCCAACGGCAATCCGCTCAAGGGCAAGGTGGGCGCGGCCGTGGTGGCCGCGCGGCGGGCGGGATCCAACTTCACCTATGCCGCGATCAATTTCTTCTTCGGCATCAACGAGATGATCGTGCCCGGCTCGAGCTACTGGAACATGACCCTGGCCCGCGACCCCGACGATTACATCAAGGACGAGGAGGGCGTTAGGACCTTCCGACGGCTCGGGGAGAACATGGCCGCGCTCATGAAACGGTTGGGATGAAAGCGGTCCGCAGCCTCCAGGCCACGGCCAGGTTGCCCGCGGCGATGGCCGCGCCGGCGAGGAAGACGGCGGGATAACCGAAGCGCGTCCAGAGCAGGCCGCCCAGGTAAGGGACGGTCATGGAGACGAAATGATCCAGGGAGACCCCCATGGAGAGCGTAGGCATGAGGTCGGCCGGGTCTTCGACGATCTTCCGGAGATAGGTGGCCCTGGCCATGGAGACGGCCATCAGGAACCGGTCGATCCCGTAACAGAGAAAAAGCACGTACAAGGCCCGGCCGCCGAAGACCCTTCCGGCCAGGGCATAGCCGAGACAGATGCCGACGATGCAAAAGGCCTCCCAGAGGAGGATCCTTCGTTCGCCGAAGCGGTCGATGGCCCGGCCCAGCATGGGCTGGAGGATCACCCCCGCCACGGAGGCGACCAGGATCAGGGTGGCGAAGGTGGTGGGGGGTTGCTTGTAGACTTTCACCAGGACCCAGGGGGCGAAGGTCAGGAAGAGCTGCTTCCTGGCGCCCCAGAGGATGTTTAAG
>JAAYXC010000299.1 GCA_012516115.1 Bacillota bacterium
ATTTTACTATATGGAAATGTCTCCCGTCAAGAGCGAAATTCACTGATGGCGGTCTCAATCCGGATAATGTTTGGCACCCTTCTGCCATTCCTTATGGACGGCATAGTTTCGGGGTGATGGGTAGAAACTCTTCATCGAGAAAACCGAAAGGAGTTTTACCTTGCGGCAAGATTCCATCGTCATGGGCGCCCTGGCCGGGACCGTCGGTAATCTGGTCAAAGAGTTCGTGGTTTGTCCGATGTATTTTTTGGGCTGGATCCATTACCCCTTCGTCCACCTGGCGGCCAGCTTTTTTGTGAAGAGGTCTACCATCCGGAATCCCCTCTCCCTGGCCAAGGGTTTTCTCACCGATTATTCCGTCGCCGCCATCCTCGGAATCTTTCTCTTATACGTTCTTACGTATACCGGAAAAGATCACGCGGTCTTCAAGGGCATGCTACTCGGACTCTTCGTCCATATCGTCATCTAAGGGCTCCTCATGGCTTTCCACGCCACCCATATCTCCATCCTCACCCCTCTCCCCAATCTTCTTTTGGTCATCCCCCATGTGGTCTACGGGGCCGTTACCGGGTGGTTCCTCGGACGGTATTGGACTCCACAGCGTGTTTCAACGCAGTGAAGAATATGCGCCATTGAATATTATATTTTGTTCTTTTGTTATTAATTAATAGACCACCCATCATATACCCCTAAGACCCTTAATCGAAAGGGCTCCCCTCCATCAACATGGTATTTGCCTAATTGGAAGGCACAGGCATCCGATCGGGGGTCAAGGATCGTGCCTCTGGAATTTGATGACCTGCTTGAAGCCTCAAGGGGATTTAGCCAATAACATCTCGATGAGCTGCGGGCCGGGTACCTCGTGCCATTCACCGGCCGCAGCCGTGTCTTCAGAAAAGCCCCGGCTAAAGGAATGCTTTTCCCGGCTGTCGTAGAGGACGAAGGGCACCGGTTCACGGGTATGGGTACGGGCCGCCAGCGGTGTGGCGTGGTCGGGCAGGACCAGGACCCGGTGGGGGCCGAGTTCCCGCAGCCCCGCCAGGATCGGCCCCACCACCTCCGCGTCGAAGAGCTCGATGGCCCGGATCTTCTTTTCCAGACTCCCTTCATGTCCGGCTTCATCCGGCGCTTCCACATGGACGTAAGCCAAATCGCAGCCGACCAGGGCGGCCAGCGCCGCCTCCGCCTTGCCGCGGAAGTTGCTGTCGAGGTAACCGGTGGCCCCCGGCACGCGGACCACTTCCAGGCCCACCAGACGGCCGAGGCCGTTAATGAGATCGACGGCCGAGATCACCACTCCGCGAACACCGCAACGTTCCGGACGGGGCACCAGTCGCGGGGGACGGCCCTGCCCCCAGAACCAGATGGAATTGGCCGGCGCTTGGCCCCGGGCGAGGCGGGCTCGGTTGACCGGATGGGCATCAAGCACTTCCCAAGCCCGCTCGATCAGTTCCCCCAAGATCTCGGCCCCCGGTCCCTGCGGCCAATGTTCGCGCAGGGACCCCCCGGGGAAATCGTGCGGCGGATGGCATACCGCCCCGGCCGGGCCGTTTCGCCAGACGAAAAGGTGTCGGTAGCTTACTCCGGGATAGAATTCCCGTCCCGGCCCCCCAAGGGCTTCGTCGAGGGCCAGGATCAGTTCGCGTGCCTCATCGCTCGTTATATGCCCTGCGCTGTAATCGACCATCCGGTCCCCATCCCGCGTGATCAGGTTACACCGAAAAGCCACATCGTTAGGTCCGAGGTCGATGCCCATATTGGCCGCCTCTAAAGGGCCACGGCCGCAGGCATACCGGACCGGGTCGTAACCAAGGATGGAAAGGTTACCTATATCGCTTCCGGCCTCGGGAGCCGCCGGCGGGATGGTCACCGCCGTACCCAGCCGACCGCTGGCGGCCAAAAAATCCAGGTTCGGGGTATGCGCCACGGCCAGCGGGGTCTTGCCGCCGAGCTCCGCCAAGGGCCGGTCGGCCATGCCGTCGCCGACGAGGATGAGGTATTTCATCTTCTTTTCCACTCTCTTCTTTTTCGAATATCCGTCCCGTTTGAAACCGGGACAAGATCGCAAGCCTTACTTCGACTGCCGACCCGGACGTTCCTTCCGCTCCGAACGGGATAGGATCCATCCGCGGGAGAACGTCCGGATTACGCCAATCTCAGCGCCATGTCGCCGGCCTTGGTCATTCGATCATGCAACTCGACTATCTCCCCGATCTCCGGCCGCATATTCCAGGACCCGATCTCATGGATCAATCGGCAGGTGGCATACGGTTCGGAAACCGCCGTATATTCATTTAACCACTCATGAAAACGGGCCTCCAGCGTCGGAGAACTCCGCGGAAATTTTATGTCCGGTGAACTGATCCCACACCGCCACGGTTTGGGGGTCAACCTGGCCCGAAAACTCTCTTGACTCTTACAAAGACGTATATATAAAGGATCGGTTCCCAATGAAATCATAAGCTGTTCCGTTTCTTCCGTCAGCGGGTCGAAAAACCGGGAGGTAAACAAATACCGTAACCCCCCAAAGGTCCGCTACACGCGTACACTAAAGCGACGTTCCTCCGCCACCGCCGCTAATTTGGCAACCGCTTCCGCGACATATCTTTCTTCAGGCGGCGGCCCTTCTTTCCCTCTAAATTTCTCCCAGCCATACTTAAATCTCTCCAAACGTGACGGTCGGGGAATATCTACATCGACGAACATTATGCGAGCCGTGTTCAAAACCTGACAACCATAAGAATTACGGGTAATCACCGCTATAAGCTACCCTCGTCGTCGGTAATCTCTTTTAAGATTTCTTCCCGTAAAGGGCCGCGAACTATATATTTTATAATCCGGCCGTTGGCCCTTGAGTAACCTCTCCGCCAGCGATCTGGCGCGTTCCTGTCCTTTCGCGACTACATCTCCATAACTATCGTCGGACCAACCCCAACAGGAAAAAACACGCCTTTTCCCCC